>NZ_CAWNTB010000214.1:0-14368 GCF_963877065.1 Vibrio sp. V01_P9A10T6 | reverse complement strand
AATATTTTTCACACTAAACAATTATGGAAAATTAATTGTAATCAATTGAATTAAAATAATATTTATTATTAACCATGCAAATTCAATGGCAATTATTACGCAAAAATAGATTTGAACTCTAAACATTATCATGGCATTTTATATTTAACTAATCGTTCAATATAAAATAATCAGGATGAATTATGCCAAAGGTAGGGATGCCAGACATACGCAAACCTCAACTTGTTGCCGCAACAATGACAGTCATTGAGCGTGTTGGATTGCATGGCGCAAGTATCGCTTTAATCAGCAAAGAAGCGGGTGTCTCGACAGGGATTATCAATCACTACTTTGGCGGCAAGCATGGATTATTGGAAGAGACAATGCGTGTTGTTTTACGTGAGCTTTCAACCACCATCACTCAGCATTTAAACCAACTCCCAAAAGAGGCTCATTACGAACGCATTAATGCCATCGTAACCGGCAATTTCAAAGGGTTCCAAGCGGAAAACCAAGTTGTTAAAACATGGTTAGCGTTTTGGGCTTACTCTATGCACGACGCACAATTAAATCGCCTGCAATACGTCAATGAACAGCGTTTACTTGCGCGCGGTGAGATTGAACTCAAGCCGCTGCTCCCATCAGAACAGGTCAACCTCGTGGCTCATGGCATCGCGTCACTGATTGATGGCATTTGGCTACGCGGAGCATTAAACCCCAAAGGAATAGACCCTGCTCAAGCACATTCCATCATTAACGATTACCTCAATAAACAATTAGCGTTTTACGCGCAATAACAACTCACTTCAGGCCTTAAAATGGAAATACAATCGCTTTATATCAACGGAACGCTTCGATCTGCGACTTCAGGAGAACGTTTCGATACCTACAACCCAGCAACAGGTGAAGTGATAGCAAGATTGCAGCACGCCAGTGCCAATGACATTGAACAAGCTATCACCTCTGCTAAGCAAGGATTCGCGGTATGGTCAAGAATGACCGCAACAGAACGCAGCCGTATTTTGCTAAAAGCAGTAAAAATACTTAGAGAACGAAACGATGAACTTGCTGTACTTGAAGTTCTCGATACCGGTAAGCCGATTCAAGAAGCCAATTGCGTTGATATTGCGACTGGCGCAGACGTCATTGAGTACTTTGCAAATTTAGCCACATCGCTTCAAGGCGAGCAACAACCGCTCAACGACCATCAGTTTTTTTATACTCGCCGCGAACCATTAGGCATCTGCGCGGGCATTGGCGCATGGAATTATCCGATTCAAATCGCGATGTGGAAATCAGCGCCAGCACTGGCTGCCGGCAATGTGATGATTTTCAAGCCCTCAGAGGAAACGCCATTAAGCGCATTAAAACTGGCAGAGATCTTCAGTGACGCGGGAGTGCCAGACGGCGTCTTTAACGTGGTTCAAGGTGATTACCGCGTAGGTCAAATGCTGACAGCCCACCCTGATATTGCCAAAGTCTCTTTTACCGGTGAATCGGGCACCGGGAAAGCCGTGATGGCAGACAGCGCTCGCAGCTTGAAGTCTGTCACTATGGAATTGGGCGGAAAGTCACCGCTCATTATTTTTGATGATGCCAAGCTTGATCAAGCTGTCTCCGCCGCCATGGTGGCAAACTTTTATACCCAAGGTGAAGTGTGTACCCATGGGACGCGCGTTTTCGTACACGACAGCCTCTACGATGCGTTTGTCGCTCAGCTTAAGCTGCGTACTGAACAATTAGTGATTGGCGATCCTATGGATATCAACACCCAGATTGGCGCGTTAATTTCCAAACCTCATTTAAACAAAGTGCTCACAGCGATTGAGCAAGCCAAAACCAGCCAAGCAACTTTGCTCACTGGCGGTTATCAAGTTACCGATAACGGCCTAGATAAGGGCAACTTTGTTGCACCAACCGTTTTCATTGATTGCACTGATGACATGCCTCACGTGCAGCAAGAAATCTTTGGCCCTGTAATGTCAGTGCTTAAATTTAGCGATGAAGACGAAGTGATCGCGCGCGCGAATGGCACTCAATATGGCTTAGCGGCAGGAGTGTTCACACAGAACCTTTCACGTGCACACCGAGTAATTCACCAACTTCAAGCCGGGATCTGCTGGATAAATACTTGGGGAGACTCTCCGGCAGAAATGCCTGTCGGTGGTTATAAGCATTCCGGAATTGGCCGTGAAAATGGCATAGAAACCCTTAAGCACTATACCCAAACCAAAAGCATTTTAGTGGAGCTAGATGATTTTGCTAGCCCATATGCTTAATCGTCAAAGGAGCCTTCTATGTTAAATCACTTTGATTACATTATCGTCGGTGCGGGCTCAGCAGGCTGTGTTCTTGCCGATCGCTTAACCGAGTCTGGCGAGCATCAAGTTTTACTGCTCGAAGCTGGCGGAAGCGATAAAAGCATTTTTATTCAAATGCCAACCGCCCTTTCTTACCCGATGAACAGCGAAAAATACGCATGGCAATTTGAAACCGAATCAGAGCCCGATCTTGACGGGCGTCAGTTACATTGCCCACGGGGCAAAGTACTCGGTGGCAGCTCGTCTATTAATGGCATGGTGTACGTTCGTGGCCACGCTTGCGATTTTGATGAATGGGAATCACTGGGCGCTGAGGGTTGGAATTATCAAAATTGTTTACCCTATTTTCGCCGCGCTGAATCTTGGATAGGTGGCGAGAACGCTTATCGTGGCGGCAACGGGCCCGTCGGTACTTGTAACGGTAACGACATGCAATTGAACCCACTTTATCAAGCCTTCATCGATGCGGGCAAAGAAGCCGGTTATCCAGAAACTGACGATTACAATGCTTATCAGCAGGAAGGTTTCGGACCAATGCATATGACGGTAGATTCTGGAGTTCGCGCCTCAACGTCCAATGCCTATTTACGCCGCGCGATGAAGCGCCCGAACCTCACCGTAAAAACAGGAATTGTGGCACATAAAATCTTGATTGAAGAGCAAAAGGCCATCGGCGTTGAGTTTGAAAAATCAGGCAAGATCCAACAAGCGTTTTGCTTGCGAGAAGTGATCTCAAGTGCTGGTTCTATTGGCTCTCCTCAACTTTTGCAACTTTCAGGTATTGGCCCTAAAGCGTTGCTTGAACAAGTTGGTGTGAAACTGGAGCAAGACCTGCCTGGCGTGGGTCAAAACCTGCAAGATCACTTAGAGATCTATTTTCAATACCACTGCAAACAGCCGATCACACTAAACAGTAAACTCGGTTTAATCAGCAAAGGGCTTATCGGCACTGAATGGATCTTAACTCGTAAAGGATTAGGGGCAACCAACCACTTCGAGTCATGCGCGTTTATTCGCTCTCGCGCAGGGCTCAAATGGCCAAATATTCAATACCACTTTTTACCTGCTGCGATGCGGTACGACGGCCAAGCGGCCTTTGATGGTCACGGCTTCCAAGTTCATGTGGGACCCAATAAGCCAGAAAGCCGAGGACAAGTACAAATTGTCTCTCGCGATCCAACGGTTTCACCCTCTATCGCATTTAATTACCTATCAACCGAACAAGATCGTCAAGATTGGCGCGATTGCATTCGTCTAACCCGCGAAATTCTAGCGCAACCAGCATTGGATAGTTATCGGGGCGAAGAAATTCAACCGGGGGAAGAGATCCAAAGCGATGACGATATTGATTCATGGGTCAAACAGAATGTGGAAAGCGCTTATCACCCCTCTTGCAGCTGCAAAATGGGCGCAGATGACGACCCAATGGCCGTGGTGAATGACCAATGCCAAGTGCGCGGAATTCAAGCTTTACGCGTGGTGGATTCCTCTATATTCCCAAGCATTCCCAACGGGAACCTGAATGCGCCAACCATTATGGTCGCAGAGCGCGCCGCCGATCTTATTTTAGGCAAACCGCTATTAGCCAGTACTGAAGCTCCAGTATGGATTGCACCAGATTGGCAAACCAAACAAAGAATAAAACCACCAATGAGAAAGCCGGACGCTTACTCATAAAATTTATAAAGTCAGTCAAAAACACAAGGAAATAACATGTCTATTACTAAAAAAACCGTGCTCACACTTACAATGACGACTCTGCTCAGCGCCAACGCTTACGCCAATCAATGCGATACGGTGCGCTTTGCTGATGTGGGTTGGACAGACATTACCGCCACGACAGCAATAACCACAGAGCTGCTCAAAGGGTTAGGCTATCAGACAAAAATCGATTTACTCTCAGTACCCGTGACCTACTCATCTATGGCGAACGGTGACATTGATGTATTCCTCGGTAATTGGATGCCAACCATGGAAGGCGATATTGCCAAATACCGTGAAGCTGGAACGGTTGAAACTCTGCGCGCTAACTTGGAAGGAGCAAAATACACACTCGCTGTGCCTAAGTACGTTTATGATGCCGGTGTCCAATCGTTTGCTGATATCGCTCAATTTTCAGATAAATTTCGCAGCAAAATCTACGGTATTGAACCGGGCAATGACGGTAATCGCTTGATCCAATCGATGGTTGATGAAAACGCTTTTGAGCTGAAAGATTTTAGCGTTGTTGAGTCAAGTGAAGCGGGCATGGTGTCACAAGTGGCACGCTCGGTACGTCGTAATCAGTGGATTGTGTTTCTAGGTTGGGCTCCGCACCCAATGAACAGCAATGTTGAAATGGAATACCTTGATGGCGGTGACGATTACTTTGGCCCAAACTACGGTGGTGCAAATGTCTACACCAATGTGCGTCAAAACTACCTAGCACAATGCCCAAATGTCGGTAATTTATTAAAAAACCTATCCTTCTCGCTTGAAATGGAAAACCAACTGATGGAATCCATTCTCAACCAAGGCGTGTTACCAGAACAAGCCGCTCGCCAATGGTTAATCAAACATCCAGAAAGTATTGTTCCATGGCTAAAGAATGTAAAAACCAAAGCTGGAGCACCTGCACAACAAGCTATTAGCAACTATTTAGCGCCATTTAAAGCATAAATTAATTTAAAGGAGGAGGTGAGCATTTCACCTTCCAAAAGGCTATACCGTGAATTTTATTACAGAGAACAAAATCCCCTTAGGTCGTTGGATGGAAAGTGGCGTTGACTGGCTGACCATCCATGCAGCCACATTTTTTGATACTGTTTCCTACTTACTTGAGACCATCATTTTATCTTTAGTTGATGTGTTTAAATGGATGCCCCCTGCCGTGCCGATTTTAGTCACCGCAGCCATTGCATGGTATCTGCATCGTCAGATTTCATTGGTGGTATTTGTTATTGCTGCCCTACTGCTTATTCTAAACCTTGGCTACTGGCAAGAAATGCTGGAAACCTTTGTCTTGGTGTTTGCCGCGACAACGATTTCCGTATTAATTGGCGTACCATTGGGCATTATCGCCGCGCATCGACCATGGCTTTATACGCTGATGCGCCCAATTCTTGACTTAATGCAAACGGTACCAACCTTTGTTTACCTCATTCCAACGCTAGTTCTGTTCGGTTTGGGTATTGTTCCGGGGCTCATTTCGACCATTATCTTTGCCATCGCCGCCCCCATTCGCCTCACCTATCTTGGGATTACTAAGGTACCGGAAGAGTTAGTTGAAGCGGGTAAAGCATTCGGCTCTAGCCGTATGAACTTACTGCTCAAAGTGGAGTTGCCAGCAGCGCTACCCAGCATAATGGCAGGGATCACTCAGTGCATTATGTTATCACTTTCCATGGTTGTGATTGCCGCCTTAGTTGGTGCTGACGGCCTTGGCAAACCCGTGATTCGTGCACTCAACACCGTCAATATTTCTCAAGGTTTTGAAGCTGGTTTAGCCATCGTTTTAGTCGCCATCATTCTTGATCGTTTATGCAAAACCCCACATCAAAATAATAAGGACGCATAATCATGGATGCGATTACCATTAAAAACCTCGATGTTATCTTTGGTCAGAACCCAAATGAAGCACTGCAACGACTCGACGCGGGTGAATCTCGCCAAGAGATTATCGATGCCTGCGGTCAAGTCGTAGGGGTAAACAATGTCAGCCTTACTGTTAAAGAAGGCGAGATTTGCGTCTTGATGGGGCTGTCTGGTTCAGGGAAATCGAGCTTGCTGCGCGCGGTGAATGGCTTAAATACCATCAGCCGAGGATCATTAGAATTAAAAGATGGCGAACGCTTTGTTGACCTTGCCAGCTGTGATAAAGCAACGCTTCAGCATTTAAGGACAAATCGTGTCTCGATGGTGTTTCAAAAGTTTGCCCTTATGCCTTGGTTATCGGTTTTAGATAACGTGGCGTTTGGCTTAGAAATGCAAGGAATGAGTAAGAAAAAACGCCACCAACGTGCTCGTGAACAGCTAACAATGGTTGGCCTTGCTGAATGGGAAGATAAATTCCCCCACGAACTTTCTGGCGGCATGCAGCAACGTGTCGGTTTAGCGCGTGCTTTTGCAATGGACAGTGACATCCTGTTAATGGACGAGCCATTCTCAGCACTTGATCCGCTGATTCGTGCGCAACTGCAAGATGAGTTATTAGATCTACAAAGCAAACTCAACAAAACCATCTTATTTGTTAGCCACGACTTAGATGAAGCACTAAAAATAGGTAATAACATCGCGATTATGGAGTCAGGAAAACTGATTCAGCACGGTAAACCAGAAGAAATTGTCCTTACACCCAAAACGGACTACGTCAAAGAGTTTGTGGCACACACTAACCCTCTTAACGTACTAAAAGGACGTTCGTTAATGCAGCCCATCGAACAGTTAAAGCAACAAGACGAACGTTGGCAGGTCTGCAAAAAACAGGATGTTTGGGTCGCACAACATGATAAAACTCTGACACTATATGGAGCAACGTCGACCGCTCTTATCCACTGGGATACCCAAGTCAGGGATATGTCGAACATTGATTCATCGATGATGATCATTACAACACCTGATATTGATATGCGTAGCGCGATTGAGTTGAAACATCGAACTCAAAATCCGATTCTTCTGATGGAAAATAATCAGCTCGTCGGCGTCTTAAGCGACCAAGAAATTTACAGTGCCCTACTGGGAAATTATCAAACCGAAAAGGCGGCTTAACACTTACCTCTATGCATTGCTGTCAATGTCATGTTAACGCCATCATACCGATGGCGTTATTTTCTAAGCAGGCTGTTGATTCTTAATCACATAGATCAAAAAAAGACGCTAAAAAGCGTCTTTTTTTGTTTTTGGAGGCGCGACCCGGAGTCGAACCGAGGTCCACGGATTTGCAATCCGCTGCATAACCAGTCTGCCATCGCGCCTTTAATTTTTTGTTGCTCTTAATGAGCAAATAATAGATGGTGCCCCGGGCCGGACTTGAACCGGCACAACTCGAAAGTCGAGGGATTTTAAATCCCTTGTGTCTACCAATTTCACCACCAGGGCACGCAATTCTGGATTGCGATGCCGTCAACTGAATCAGTTACACACCATCGAAAATTTTTTGAAGTACATTCGCTAGCTTTGTTATTAACAAGTTTTGTTATTACACATTGCGTTGCAGCTTTTAATAACTTTGCTCATCTTGCTGAGCAACTAACTCCTGACATTGTTCTTTCGAGCTTTGCCGTGAGAACGAGGCGTACTTTAACGGATTAAGAAAATGAGTCAACAATAAATTTTCCACTTATGAATCAAGTGACTAAGAATCGACCCGCAAAGGATAGAAGGCGAACAATTAGAACAACAATCCATCAGTTCTTATCAAGTGATCGTTACCATTTTTTCATCAGCCGCCCGACGAGATTAGGATGGTATGCCCAGCAGTGATCAAACATCGCCATCAACTGTGGATTACCATAGCGAGACAAGCTCACCGCATGGAAACGATTTTTTTGATGTTTTAAGGTCGCGATTTTTTCTAGCAGAGCTTCCGGCGGTTTAGGTGCGATGAAATCCGACAATACGACCAAATCTGCATTGCGGTATTTGTCACTGTTCATCAGCTCAACCGATTGTTCTAGTACAGGATCTAAATCCGTTCCGCCGTGAAATGAATAACTTAAAAAATCACTCGCTTCACGCAAGCCATCTTGCTTGGTCAGCTCATAGGTAATTTGCTGAGTAGAAAACAGCATCACGTAGCACTCGCGCCTCTCAGCGAGAGCGATCTGCATCAGAGCATAAGCCATCGCTTTTGCACACTGTTCTGGGAAACCACTCATGGAACCAGAAGCATCCACACATACGATGAACGGCCCTTTTTCAATCTCAAACTGTTTGTATTCTGGTTGGTACGCTTTGACTTTACGCAAAGTGCGAGACTTGCCTTGCATACGATAGTTCATCAAGCGCTTATCCACTAAATGCTTGTAGAAAACCACCTCAAGTTCAGGATAGGCAAGAAACATGGTTTCGTTGGGCAGCAGCTTGTTCAGATCATCACTTTCGTGGATGCCGACGATGTCATCCGTCGCTTCGTCCGATTTCTCCTCCACCATTTGCAGCGCTTCGGCTGGAGTGCGGTTGAGATCCGGGTCATCTACTTCACCAGCCATGCGCCCAAGCTGTTCGGCAATTTCTTGCAATCCTTTGTTCTTTTTCAAAAATTCCGCATGGCGTTTCATGACACTAATGTCTGTTTTACTGAGCTTCGCCGACGCCATATCCCACAAGCGACCGACGCTGCTTTCATCGCCCGATTCAGTGACTTTATCCATGTTTTTCATGGTTTCCATACGCTGGTACAAATCGGCCAACACTTTTTCTTTGTTACTTTCAAGTTCGTTGATTTGCGCTTGTTTAATCGCATGGCAAAGGCTTTGATACCATTGATCACAAAAGAAATGAGGGAACATGGGGTTATGCAACCCCTTATTTTTTTCAATTAAACGACGCGCTTGGAGATAAAATGCTGAGTGCCATTCCAACTGTTTGATTATCTCGTTAATCCGAGTAAAGAACGTCTCTTCGTCCCAGTGAATCACTTCTTGGTATAAGGTCAGCTCTTGTTGAAAACGCTCAGTTTCACACACTTTTGTAATGCGTTTTTTGACACTACCACGCCACTTAGTTAGGTGATTTTTGACTGAATTCGCCACGCCGCGGTTTTCAGCCATCATCATCACTTGCGAGCGCGCAAGCAAATCATTCACCGCCGTATCAATGATGCCCGAGTCGGCAATCATTAAGGCTAAATTTAAACCATCGGCACCAAGCATCTTCTCTCCTTACGCAAAAAACTGGTTTAGGTTTTTAAAACGAAGCACCGTTTTTTCGCATTCGGTATGAGTCGATTCAAGTAATTGCTGCAGCTGCTGGAGCGTCGCTTCCATAGCGGTGGGCAGCTCCGGATCAATGAAGTTATGCGGCAAAGCGCCGTGAAACTTAGAACGCACTTTACGCAGATGGTGTTCGGCATGTTGCAACTGTGCAACGGCTTGATCCGCTTTCGTAAGCCACTCTTGATAAAGACTTTCGTCTAAACCTTGCTCAGTCACCAAACTCACCAACACCGAGCGATTAGCAATATCTTTAAGAACGAGGTTATTACCAGCATCTAAATCAAACCTTAAGCGGCACAAATTGGTATTTTGATTCACATAACCATACACATCGCCATGCCCCTCTTTGATCGTTCTTTCAAGCTCGCTTTTAGGCACATAAACCCAGCGGCTATCGCCTTTTTCTGCCTCAGAGACGGACATATTGCTTTGCAGCAACACCAATTTGACCAAGTCATGAGCGGTGCCTACCTGATAGGTTTTTGCCGATTTGGTATCAAACTGATGCACCTGCTTTTTAATCAAACCCGATGATGTTTCCAGCGAGAGCAACATGCCAAATTCAGACTCTAGCTCTTCTTGAATCTCAGCCAGCTCTTCACGACACACTACGATTTGATGTTCAACTTCTTGTTGGTCAAAAGCATGTTTCAACGCAAAGTCGCGGATAACGCGGCGCACAATATCGCGAGACTCAGGGCTATTCCAAAGACAATCTTGCAGCAGTAGTAAGTCAAGCGGGTTGATCGAGTCTCGGCCATTAAAAAACGCACTCGCTTTGAGCAGCTTCACCGCTTTTTTCCAACGGCGGTCTGAGACGTACATATCAATACTTGCCGCAGCGGGCTGGTTTTCAACGGCATGCTCTAGCATGTTTTTCAGCTCAAATAACTTTTCAAACACGTCATCTGTCAACAGTAAATCGTCAAGTTGTCGCTGCCATAAGTGATACTCTTCATCGGTAATCGCAAGCCCTTCAGGGATGCGTGCTTCTTGTGGCGTACCGACGGTCAGCATCGATTTGAAATTCTGCTTATTTTGAATACGATTGACAAACACACGCACTAACATGCGATCGTACAAGGCGTCTAAACCACTCTCTTCATCCGGTAATTCGTTCGATGCCGAAACCAGAAGACGCATTGGTACACGTTCAATATCGCTCCCATTTTTGAAGGTCTTTTCATTCACTACCGTTAATAAGGTATTCAAAATGGCGGGGCCTGCTTTCCAAATTTCATCAAGAAAAACCACTTGTGCGGTAGGAAGATAGCCTTTGGTTAGGCGAACATAGCGCCCATTATCTTTTAATTCTTGAATGCTTAATGGACCAAATACCTCTTCTGGTGTTGAGAAACGCGTCATGAGGTATTCAAAATAACTGCTGTTATCGAAGGCTTGGATCAGACGTTTCGCAATCAAACTTTTTGCAATACCAGGAGGGCCGAGTAGGAAAACACTTTCCCCCGCTAAAGCAGCCAGTAGACAAAGTTTGATGGTGTCTTCACGCTCATAAACACCATCCGATAAAGCCTTAGCAAGCTTATTTATGCGCTCTGAAAGTAGCGCTTTTTGCGCATGAGATGCAGGAGTAAAATTGATCACTTAAGCGCTCCAAATGGTTTGTATACATAACTTTATACGACTGTTATTGTTTTGTTACAAATAGATTTTAGTATAAGCGCCCACTTATAGCAGATCTCTTTTCTGTGAAATTCTTCGAAATCAATGTTTGCATATATGAGACTGACATCACTGATTGTGCAAGCAATATTGATACTTAGGTTATCGTTTTACTTTGTCTTAGCCACAGATTCTCGGTAAGGTTGAACCCTTATCACCATATCAGTCATTGGCTAGCCACAATTAAAGAAGAGTTTGCATGAGCAAAACCATACATACATGGAAAACCATTTCATTAGTGCAAGAGGATGTCACCCTTCCTACAGGCAAAAGCATTGAGCACACCACCATAGTCCATCCGGGCGCGGCCGTGATTTTGCCGATCACAGAACAAGGCGATATTATTCTGATTAATCAGTTTCGCCCCTCACTCAAAAAGTGGTTGTTAGAGCTCCCAGCAGGCACTTTAGAAAAGGGGGAGCTTCCAGCCGAATGCGCGCACCGTGAGCTTGAAGAAGAGACAGGGTACAGCGCAAGTGAGCTGATCACTTTAGGGCAAGTCACACCATTAGCTGGATTTTGTGACGAAATACAGCACCTGTTTGTCGCTAAACAGTTGAGCAAAACTGCACGATTATCATGCGACGATGATGAAGTCATTGAGGTGGTGACGCTTTCGATCCAGGAATTGGAGCAAAAAATCATCACTGGGCAAATCACAGATTCAAAAACCATTGCCTGCCTAAGTAAGGCGAAGCTGTGTGGTTATCTATAAAATACTTAGCCATCAATAAAGAGCTTATTTATCAATAAAGTACAGGCACAGATAAGCATTGAAGTGAAAAAGCTTCTAGCAAAAATAGAAAAACGCATGAGGAGATTATATGGATTTTCGATCAGATACCGTTACTAAACCCACCGCCGCGATGCGTGAAGCAATGGCTAATGCCGACGTGGGTGATGATGTGTATGGCGATGACCCAACCGTCAACGCCTTAGAAGAGTGGGCCGCGCAGCGACACGGTTTTGAAGCGGCGCTATTTACCACGTCAGGCACACAAGCCAACCTGCTGGGTTTAATGTCACATTGTGAGCGTGGCGATGAGTACCTGTGTGGCCAACAAGCGCACAACTACAAATATGAAGCGGGTGGCGCCGCGGTTCTTGGCTCTATTCAGCCGCAGCCAATCGAAAATAACCCTGATGGCACGTTAGACTTCGATAAACTGCGCGCGGCCATTAAACCTGATGATGCCCACTTTGCTCGCACGCGACTACTTAGCCTTGAAAACACCATCAATGGCAAAGTTCTACCACTCAACTATTTAGCGCAAGCGCGAGCGTTTGTTGATCAACACCATTTGGCACTGCATTTAGATGGCGCGCGCGTATACAACGCCGCTGTAGCGCTGGATGTGGATGTTAAAGAGATTGCGCAATACTTTGACTCAATGACGGTCTGTTTATCTAAAGGGCTTTCAGCTCCTATCGGCTCGCTGCTGTTGGGTTCAAAAACCTACATTGCCAAGGCTCGACGTTTAAGAAAAATGCTCGGTGGCGGCATGCGTCAAGCAGGCATTTTGGCCGCAGCAGGCCATCTTGCATTGACTGAACAAGTCACTCAGCTGAAGACTGATCACGACAATGCCCAATATTTAGCGCGCAAATTAGCGGACTTAAACGGGTTTTCCGTCAATCCAGATTTAGTGCAAACTAACATCGTATTTGCCAAATTAGCTGATTCTATCGATATCCATACAATTACCAATCAGTTGGCGCAAGATGGAATAAAAGTTTCGCCAGGCAATCCGGTACGTTTTGTGACCCATAAAGACGTCTCACGCGATGATATTGATTTTCTAATCAGCAAACTATCCCTTTATCTCTGATCCAATTAACATTGTGCAGTCATAACCTTATCATCGGTTATGACTGACAAAGCGTTTTTTCCGTGAAACTACCTCTCAAATCTGGTACAACTGCGCTCGTTAAAAAATGAGACGAGTTAAAAAATGACCAAAAGACAAGGCCGCCGAAGTGCCACTGATGCCCAAAAAACCAAAAGAGACATTCTAGTGGTCGCTGCGGATCTGTTTTGCGAGCTAGGTTATGCACGAGTGTCATTACGAACGATCAGCGAAAAAGCTGGGGTTTCGCACAGTTTGCTGCGTCATCATTTCGGTAGTAAAGAGCAAATATGGCGCAGTATCAGCGATGGTCTCCATCTTTATATGGAGAATTATTTACGTCATATATTGAAAGAGATCCCAGCCAACACCGCCGCCAACGTGCAGTTGTATTTGTTCATTGTACGGCTGCTCGCGCATATGCTGACCGTCAAACAGCCGATTCAACTGATCGCCGATGCGGTAAGGCAAGAAGATGCTCTGTTTGATTATTTTATCGACAGTGCAGGTGAAATTGAGCAGCTCGTCGAACAACTTGCCGAGCAATACAACCGTGAATTTTCAGCCACACCAATAAAGGTGTGGGAGATAAAATGGCAGATGATCATGTACGCGCACGGCGCGGCGAGCCTCACGCCATTTTTAAAAGAAACATGGTCAGATGAAACTCAAGATGTGAACCAATGCTTACTAAAACATTGGCAACTCTTTAATGACTTGATGATCGCCAAGTTCCATATCGACGAAGCTCAGACGCTCTGTCCGAACTCCATCAATGAGTTGCTGTATGATATTGAATGTGACTGGGCCAGATAAAGCGGGCGCTTTATCGCTTACCTCTACCTGCATGGATGTTTAGTTTTGCTTTCATCTTTCTTTTTTCCGCTGAACGGCTAGGTTTACGGCTGCTACGCTCAGTCGGTAAGGCTTCCAACAAACTCGGCTCAAACCCTTTTAACCACTCTTGTGGCAGGCGTTGATTGAGTAAGGCCTCTATCGCTTCAAGCAGATACTCTTCATCTCGGCTCATCAAAGAGACCGCGAAGCCCGTTAGCCCGGCCCGACCTGTGCGACCAATACGGTGCACGTAATCTTCCGCTTTATAGGGCATGTCGTAGTTAACCACTTGCTCAAGTTGCTGAATGTCAATTCCACGAGCTGCAACATCGGTAGCGATCAACGCTCTAACTTTACCTGATTTAAAATCATCCAATGCTTTTTGGCGCGCCCCTTGGCTTTTATCGCCATTGATCGAGGCCGCTTTGATGCCGTCCAATTTCAGTTCTTTGGCTAGCTCATCGCTACCTTGTTTGGTTTTGGTAAATACCAAGACTTGCTGCCAATTACGTGAACCAATTAGATAAGCTAATAACTCGCTTTTACGTTTTTTATCCACTGGATAAACGATCTGTTTTACAGTATCAGCGGTCGCGTTGGCCGGTGAAATTTGCACGCCGACAGGGTCGCGCATCATTTTGTGTGCTAATGCTTTGATTTTGTCATCAAAGGTGGCCGAGAAAAACAGCGTTTGGCGTTCATCATTCATGCGTTTCAAAATACGTTGGATATCAGGCAAAAACCCCATATCGAGCATGCGATCGGCTTCATCCAGCACCAACACTTC
>NZ_CAWNTB010000213.1:0-14564 GCF_963877065.1 Vibrio sp. V01_P9A10T6 | reverse complement strand
TTAACTTACTGATTTTTTATATCAAAAATAAATTTAAAAAAACAAAAAATAGTTTGAGTTAAAATGGTTATATATGGATGACAGGCCAGAGAAATTTGAGTCCATCGGTGTGCAGATTTGAAAATGGCGACGAATAAATCGACAACGTGTCTGATGAAAGAGGTAGAGAGTGAGAAAAATAAATGAGCAACCGATTGTGCGGCAATTATTGCCGCTATTCTTGTTCCTGATAGTGCTAACGTCTTTCCCAACGCAGGCACAGGAAGAGCCCTATTCTGAATCGCCAATATTGGATCGTCCTTTGGTTGAGCGCTACATATTGGATGAGCTGAAAGCGTTAAGACAAGATCAACAAGATCTTGAACGGCGACTCACGATTCAAATTACCGACAGAGAACTGTCCGTTGCAGACAAGTCACTGAATTACTCGAATGTGACGGTGACCTATTTTTTCTATGTCATCGCTGGTGTTGCCTCATTAGTTGCATTAATTGGTTGGCAGTCACTTAAAGAAGTGAAGCACAATACGCGTGAGCTGGCCGATAAACGGCTAAATCAAATTGCGCAGGAATATGAGAAAAAATTTCTCGCCTTGGAGCGAGATCTTAAGCGCAAAACACGCATCATTACTGAAAACAACCGTGAAATTGAAATTATTAATGAAATCCATAACTTATGGCTGAGAGCGCAAAGTGTCCAAACACCAGAGCAGCGTATTGAAGTGTATGACGAAATTTTAAAAATCCGTCCCGGAGATTTGGAAGCGTTGACATACAAAGCAGATGCTGCGATGGAAATTCGAGAATACTACTGGGCACTGAGTCTATGTAATCGCGTGCTAGAGTTAGATGATGCTAATGCGCCAGCCTTGTACCAACGAGCATGTGCGTATGCGCGTATCGGAGCCGAAGAACAAGCGATTGAGGATTTACAAAGAGCCACGGAAATTAGCGCTTCATTGCGAGATTTAATTGCAGAAGAAGCTGATTTAGAAGGGCTACACGGCAATAAGAAGTTTGACGAGCTGATCAGTGGCAACGTTTGATTTTGTATTAAATTTCATCCACTTTTTATAGCGAACTGGTGATAATCAAACGTAATCTTAACGACAAATTATTATCATTAGACACACATACGCTTTTAACCGTTAATGCGCCTGACGTTACAGGCGTCAAGTCGTGATATCAGACTTTCTGATTCACTTTTTACTCTCTGTTTTTGTGAGATTAGATGTGGAACAACCATCCAAATTAGATCGCGTTCGCGCTGACTACAATGTTCATTATTGGAGCCAAGGCTTCTTCGGTATTGACAATCAAGGCGAAGTTTATGTTTCGCCGCGCCATGATAAGGCGCACCAAACCCCCTTGAGTTCGATCGTAAAGCAGCTTGAAGCGCGTGATTTAAATTTGCCTGTGCTTGTACGTTTTCCGCAGATCCTGCATCAACGCGTACATAACATTTGTGACGCCTTTAATCAGGCGATTGAAGAATACCAATATCCAAACAACTACCTGTTGGTCTACCCAATCAAAGTGAACCAACAAAAAGAAGTGGTAGATGAGATTTTAGCCAGCCAAGCGCAGCTAGAGACTAAACAGCTTGGATTGGAAGCGGGCAGTAAGCCAGAATTATTGGCGGTATTGGCTTTAGCCCAACAAGCAAGTTCAGTGATTGTATGTAACGGCTACAAAGACAGAGAATACATTCGTCTGGCCCTGATTGGTGAAAAGCTTGGCCATAAAGTATTCATCGTTTTGGAAAAATTGTCTGAGCTGGATCTCGTGCTGAAAGAAGCGAAAAGTCTAGGCGTGAAACCACGTTTAGGGCTCCGCATTCGTTTAGCTTCTCAAGGCGCGGGGAAATGGCAGGCGAGTGGTGGTGAAAAATCGAAGTTTGGGCTCTCTGCCTCTCAAGTGTTGACCGTTATCGAACGCCTTAAAAAAGAGCAGCAACTAGAAGCGTTGCAACTGGTGCATTTCCACTTAGGTTCGCAAATGGCGAATATTCGTGATGTGCGTAATGGCGTGAACGAAGCGGCGCGTTTTTACTGCGAGCTGCGTGATATTGGTGCGGAGATTGACTTCTTCGATGTGGGTGGCGGTTTGGCGGTGGACTACGACGGTACACGCAGTCAATCATCCAACTCGATGAACTATGGTTTAGCTGAATATGCACGCAATATCGTAAGCACGGTGAGCGATGTGTGCCAGTTATATAGTCAGCCAAGGCCAGTCATTATTTCTGAATCAGGTCGCTCGATTACCGCGCACCACGCCGTACTTATCACTAATGTTATTGGTACAGAAGCGTATTACCCAGAAGAGATTCCAGAAGTCGGTGAAGAAGCTCCGGTATTGCTACAAAACATGTGGCGTAACTGGCAAAGCTTAAGTGAAGGCTCTGATGCGCGTGCACTGATTGAAATTTACAACGATACGCAAAGCGATCTGTCGGAAGCGCACAACCAGTTTTCGACTGGCGTTATTAACCTTCAGCACCGTGCTTGGGCTGAACAGCTATCGCTGCGCATTTATCACGAACTGACACTGCAAATGAGCACCAAAAACCGCTTCCATCGTCCTATTTTGGATGAACTGAATGAGCGTTTGGCGGATAAGTTTTTTGTTAACTTTTCACTGTTTCAATCATTGCCAGATGCGTGGGGAATCGACCAAGTTTTCCCTGTGTTGCCATTGTCTGGCCTTGAAAAAGTGGAAGATCGCCGCGCCGTGATGCTGGATATCACCTGTGATTCTGATGGTGCAATCGAGCAGTACGTCGAGGGGCAAGGTATTGAAACGACGCTGCCAGTGCCAGCATGGAATGCCGATGAACCGTATTTGATGGGATTCTTCCTTGTAGGGGCCTATCAAGAGATCTTAGGCGATATGCATAACCTATTTGGCGACACACACAGCGTGGTGGTGAACATGGCAGAGAATGGTGAAACCGAAATCGTATCGATCAACGAAGGAGACACGGTTGAAGATATGATGCGCTATGTCCATATTGATGTGGATGCCATCCGTAAAAACTACCGCGAATTAGTTAGCCAGCGTGTGGCGGTTGAAGAACAAGAAAATGTATTGCAAGAGCTTGAGCAAGGCTTGAGCGGTTATACCTATCTAGAGGATTTCTAAATGAATGATTTGTTTACTAAAACTGATTATTCCCTGTATTCCAATGCGATGACGTTTGTACGTCGTCCTTATGTTAAAGACCCAGTAAGTGCAGATGCCGATGTTGTGGTACTGGGCGTACCTTTGGATATGGCTACATCAGGTCGCCCGGGGGCGAGAATGGGTCCAGATGCGATTCGTCGCGCTTCAGTGAACCTTGCATGGGAAGGTAAAAAGTTTCCTTGGAACTTTAACTTGTTCCAAGATACCAAAGTGATCGACGCGGGCGATTTGGTGTTTGATTGTGGTGACGCTGAAGATTTCACTTATCGCTTAGAAGCGGCGACTAGCGAAATTCTAAAAAGTGGCAAAACCATGCTTGCTTTAGGTGGTGACCACTTTATCACGCTGCCTATATTGCGCGCTTATGCCAAATATTATGGCGAAATGGCATTGATTCACTTTGATGCTCATACAGACACCTATGCCAATGGCAGCGCTTATGATCACGGCACTATGTTCTATCATGCGCCGAAGGAAGGGTTAATCTCAGCCAAGCATTCTGTGCAAGTGGGTATTCGTACCGAATACAAGCAGGAAGGCCACGGTTTTAATGTCATCAATGCGATGCAAGCGAATGATATGTCAGTGGAAGAGATCGTCGCTAATATTCGTCAAACTATTGGTGATAAACCCGTATACCTAACGTTTGATATTGACTGCTTAGATCCCGCTTTTGCTCCTGGAACGGGTACGCCAGTATGTGGTGGATTGAATTCCGATAAAGTGCTGAAAATCATTCGTGCATTGGCCGGTATTAATTTGGTGGGAATGGATGTTGTTGAAGTTTCTCCTCCGTACGATCAAAGTGAGCTAACGGCTTTGGCTGGTGCGACAATTGCTCTAGAGCTGCTTTACGTTTGGGCTTCTAAGCCAAACGTGGCGTCATAAAAAATAAGTCAGCGCGCAGCACCACTGCGCGTTTTTCTTAACCATCATCTCAACGTATTTCCATTAAAAATCATCATCTTGTCTTTCAATGTAAAATTCACTTTGCGCACTCAATAATAAATATTAATGACATAACTTGCATAAGTGTTCGCCGTGTACCAATTTTATTAAGTTGGCTAGGTGTCTCATTGGTCTACCATTCATATTAATAATATGATCAAGTTTCACCTTAATCTTTCTAGCTGTTATACGGTGAGGGTGAATCTATGACTTTAGGTTTTAAAAGCAGAATATATGTGAGCGTAGCACTGCTCGTTGCGATTTCTTTAATTGTTTTGGGCACCATCAACATGCTGTCGTTAAAAGAGAAGATGATTACCTCTTTAACCACAGAAACTCAAAACAAGCTCAACTATCACGTTTCTGAACTCGAATCTTGGGTGAAAACACGTTATCAAGCCGTAGTTAAAGGTTCACAACATTTCCGATCTGCTCTTTCTGATCAAGAGAATGTCAACTTAGTTCGATTGTTAGCTGAGAGTGCGCAAATTTCAAATGTCATTATGGCGTATGACGATGGCCGTGCCTATATGTCGTTTGACAAAGACAACGGAGTTGTTACAGGTCAACAAAATTTCACCAGTAGGGATTGGTATCAGCAAGCAAAAACCTCTCGAACTGCTCAGGTAACTGAAATTTATGAAGATAAAATCACCGGTAAACAGGTTATTAGTGTAGTTATGCCTGTCTACCAACAAAGCCGTTTCATTGGTGTTTTGCTGGGAGATATCCAACTGGATGAGGTTATTGTCCAAGTCAGTAATATGCGCTTTGCTGGCGGTGCAGCGACACTAACCGACAAGAATGCTGTCTTTTTTGCCAGTGATGATCCTAGTGATATTGGACGAACGCCCTCGCAAGTCAGCCCTAATTTCCTCGAAATGGAGAAACTTTTTAGCCAGCAAGATGCTGGTCATTTGTCATTTCCTTATTTAGGTATTGAGTTTGATGGTTATTTCAAGCGCGTTAACCTAACCGATAACATGTACTGGACCATGATGGTGTTCGTCGACAAAGGTACAGCGTTAGCTAATGTGTATGAAGCGCAAAGTAGTGCTATTTACACTGGAGTGACTTTGCTCATTATCAGCGTCGCGGCAATCTTCGTCATTCTTAATTATATCTACAAGCCTTTGTTGCGCCTGAAAAAAGCGGTGCTTGATCTTTCGAAAGGCTCCGGTGATTTGACACGCCGCTTGGAGGTGAATGGTGATGATGATTTAGCGCAGATAAGCCAAGGCTTCAATTTATTCTCAGAAAATCTACAAAAAATGATGTTGCAAATATCTGATGCCAGTCAAAACATCTCCTCTAATATTGAGCAGTTAGGTCAAACGGCAAAGGAAAATGAGCGCATGCTGCTTTCGCACTCATCTGAAACAGAGCAAGTGGTGACGGCCATTACTGAAATGAGTGAAAGTGCACGTACTGTGGCAGAGAGCGTCACGCAATCGAATCACATTACTGACTCGGCGAGCAAAGAGGCCAAACAATCGATTATTATTGTGAATAATGCGGTTGAAACGGTCAGCTCATTGGTGAGTGATGTCGAGCAGATGTCTGAGCGCATTGCCAATATGAACAAAGATGCGATCAAGATCAGCGAAGTATTGACCGTGATTGGCGCTATTTCAGAGCAAACGAACTTGCTTGCGTTGAATGCGGCGATCGAAGCGGCGCGTGCGGGTGAGCAAGGCCGTGGGTTTGCGGTGGTTGCAGATGAAGTTCGTGCTTTAGCAGCGAGAACGCAAAACAGCACTACTGAAATATCAGATATGCTGGCCAAGCTACTTGAAGGGACGGATAGCGTTGTAGCTGCAATGGACAAAACTAAAAACCAATGTCAAACCACAGCAGATAAAACGTCTGAAGTTTCTGGCAGTTTAAACATCATGAGCACTTCCGTTTCCGAAATTGATGATTTGAGTACGCAGATCGCAGCTGCGACCGAACAGCAAAGTACAGTGGCAGAAGAGCTCAGTCGCAATATGCTAGCGATAAGAGACATCGTTGAATCATTGGTGGTGAGTGGCAGACAAACCGTCAGTGCTACAGAGTCACTCTCTTACTCAAACCATGAGCTTGACCGCTTGGTCTCCAACTTTAAATTAAAGTAATAAAACGCCGCTAACGCGGCGTTTTATTTGGGATTGAGCATGGAGAGAGCATCATGAAAACAGCGTACTATAGCGTGTGGATAGATGAGCACGCCAATCAACTGAACCCTGCGTTTGAGCAAATTTTCCAGACAGTGAAAGCGCATTTTTTTGCTCGCGATCCCAATCGTTGGCCTTTGTATCGTATTCACGAGATCGCTCGTTGGCTTGAAGAGCGAAAAATTGATGCGCCAACCGTGGTAAATACTGCATTGCAGCAACAATTACGGCATTCAAACACCATTCCTCGACATTCGAGCCACGCCATTCACCCTTTTAACGACTTAGCGCTTTATGCCGCCAAACGTTCAAAAAACTGGGATGACCCTCGCTCAGTGGAAAATGTGATCTCGACACCTTGTGATCCGGCCATTCACGGTGCGCTACTTGCGACTATTGCCAACCCTAACTTGGTTTATAGCGAATATGCGGGAGATGCCATTGAACTGGAAAAATTAGTCGTGCGGCAAATCGCGCATTTAGCTGGTTATGATAGTGATCAAGCGACTGGAGTATTCACACAAGGAGGTACATTTTGTAATTTGTACGGCTATCTATTAGGTATTCGAAAAGCGTTGCCAAAGTCAGCTCTGAATGGTTTGGCGGGAGAAGATTACAGGATATTCAATTCAGAAGCAGGTCACTATTCAAACATGACAAATTTGTCGTTGTTGGGGGTTGATGTTCAAGGTAAAGCGATTCGGATCAAAGTTAAAGATAACAATGAAATGGATTTGGCTGAATTAGACCAACAATTGATTTTCTGTTTTAAAAATGGCATTGCTGTTCCTAGCATAATGTTGACATTTGGCAGTACCGATACCTTCGCAACTGATGATATTGAACAGGTTTATGCGATAAGAGAAAGAAGATGCCAAGAATATGCGATTTCGATAAAACCACATATTCATGTTGATGCTGCTGTTGGGTGGAGTATGTTGTTTTTTCAAGAGTATGATTTTGAACGCAACCCTTTATCGCTTAATCGGGCAACACTGACGGGTATTGAATCCTTATTGCCGAGGATTAAAAGTTTACAATTAGCGGATTCATTTACGGTCGATTTTCAAAAATGGGGTTATGTCCCTTATACTTCCAGCTTGGTGATGCTCAAAAACAAACACGATCTCGCGGTATTAAAAACAGATCCCGGTTATTACTCCTACTTTGAACATGCTCAAAGAGAAGAGAGCCATTTGCAATCGACCATTGAATGTTCACGCAGTGCCGTGGGTGTTTTTTCTGCCTATTCAGCACTGCAACATTTAGGTATCGAAGGCTACCAAACCGTGATTGGTCATACATTGCAAAATGCTAATTATTTACGCTGCCAATTAGCCGCTCTACCACACTGCAAAGTGGCAGCAGTAGAAAACCAAGGGCCAAGTGTTACTTTTCGTCTCTATGACCCACAGAAAGTGACGTGTGCTGAATCGATGTTTGAGCAAGAAATGAACGTCGCACGTCAGGGTTCTATGGTTGATTCGATAGTAGAGAATACGCTCTACCATCGTCATCAGTTCTTATCTCATAAAGGCCAGCATCTTAACACCAATTGGGTCGATTCGATTGCGCGCACTCATTATGATGATACTGGACATTGCTTACATATTCCGGGAGAAAAAGCGGTTTTAATGAACCCCAATACCACCCGAAAACATATCGAACAGTTTTGCCAAAACATTGTTCGGCGCTAGCCATGGAAAGGGTGAGCGCGAACTGAAATGAATGACTAGTCACGTCAATGTAATGTTATTTTTCACCACGGATGCGGTATGAAGAATGTATTACCATGTGCGCGTGATATTAACCTGAATGTTACATTTTAGATAACAAGCTGTCTCAAGGAACGATAATGAAAAAACAACTGTTGACCCTAGCAATTAGCGTTTGCTTTACCTATGTGGCGCAAGCAAATGAATGGGGATATGAAGGTGAACGTGGCCCTGAACATTGGGGACATGTTTCTAAAATTTGTGAAATGGGCAAAAATCAAAGCCCAATTGATATCAATGGCCTCGTTGAAGCTGATTTAAAATCTTTAGATATCCACTATTCAGGCGTTGTGGGTACATTGACCAACAATGGACACACGCTGCAAGCCTCAGTTTCAGGGAAAAATACACTGGTAGTGGATGGTACAGAATTTGAACTCAAACAATTTCACTTCCATACCCCTTCTGAAAACTTAATTAAAGGACATCAATATCCTTTAGAAGCGCATTTTGTGCATGCTGATGCGGCTGGCAATCTGGCAGTTTTGGCGGCGATGTTTGAAACGGGCGCACAGAATGAACCATTAGCCCAGCTTACTGCAGAGTTGCCTAAAGTTGGGACGAGTGTGCAGTTAGCAAAAGGGTTAGCAGTACAGTCACTGTTACCTAAGCTAGATGAGTATTACCGTTTTAATGGATCACTCACAACGCCGCCTTGCAGTGAAGGCGTGAGATGGTTGGTGGTCAAGCAGCCGAAAAGTTTGTCACAGCAGCAAAGTTTAGCGCTACATAGTGTGATGGGAAATAACAATCGGCCCATACAAGATCACAATGCTCGCTTAGTGCTAGAAAAAGAATAACAACGCTCTTTGAGAGATTTGAAGTCGCAGTCGGGCTCACAGGGTTTACTATTTCCTTTCCGCTCTGCTTCTTCAAAATTTAGGTGTAAGTGCTTAATTTAGCTAAGCTATTTTTTGTGCTTATTCATTAACAGCATTTAATGTATAGCGGCTTGCACTGGCCAAAGATAGCGGTTTTGAAAACCAATAGCCTTGCAAATAAGTTGCGCCCATCTCTTTAAATTTTTGGTACATGTCGCCAGTTTCAACCCCCTCAATAACAATATCGACGCCATTGGTGTGACAAAACTGGATGAGAAAGGCTAAATATTGTTCTGATGCTGGGTTAGTCAGTGTTTTCCATACAATGCTTTTGTCTATTTTGATTTGATTGAGAGGTAAATCAAAGAAGCTATTGAGTGAGCTAAAACCAGCTCCAAAATCATCCAGCGACAGTTGAAACCCCATTTCATTTAAGGAGTGAAGCTGGTTAAGCGCATTTTTATCGCCATCGAGTATCACGGTTTCCGTCAGTTCTAACACAATAGAAGAGGGCAATACACCGGAAGCCTTAGCCATCGTTAGTATCTGTTGTGGGAAGTCACTTTTCAGAAGTTGCAGGACTGAAACATTAATATTAACCCGAATATTGACCCCATTTTGTTTATTGTAACGGCCAATAAACTCACAGGCTTTTTCGAAAACAAAATAGCCTAAATCAACAATCAGCCCCTTTTTTTCTGCAACGGGAATAAATTCGTCCGGGAAAATCTCACCAAACTCTTTTGAGCGCCAGCGGACTAAGGCTTCAAAGCTGGATACCTGTCCTGATTGTGCATGAATAATGGGTTGGAATTTCACAGATAATGAACGTTGAGCTAATGCTTCTTTTAAGCCTCTTTCGATGAAGAAATAACGATCAACGTTCTTTTGAATTCGGCCACTGTAAATTTCGATACGAGAATGATTTTTGGCACTGGCAAATTGGCAAGTTCGTGATGCAATATTTAACAACTCATCGGCAGATATAGCACGGTTTATCTCAGGATAGACACCAATGCTAATATCATTACCATAGAGGTGCCCATGCTCCGTGGCGGATTTCGAATAGTGCTTCATTATTTGAGAGCAGATATGCTTGAGTTCATCGTATGAGCGTTCTCCTCTAAGTAATATGGCAAAATCGTCAGAGCGAATACGGTAAAAATCAGCAAATTCATCGGGCAGTTCACGCAGCGCACTTACGACGTGATTCAGTAAATCTTTAACAATATCTGAGCCATATTGATTGAGATAAGACTTAATATCTTCAAGTTGGATGTAGATAAGTGAATAAGGCTCTCCAATTTTGAGTGCTTTCTCATCAATATCGAGCAGTAATTTACTTCGATTATAGAGGCCTGATGAGCTGTCAAAAAATGCAGCTTGATGAATGTAATCTTCCATCAATTTTTGATCTGAGATATCTTTATGGCTACCCACCATAAAATGTTCACCGTTCACACTTTTTGTGACCGCATTCCCCTCTAACCAGATATATTGACCATTTGCTTTTTTGACTCGGTATTGAATCGTTTCCCTTGATTCAGTGGTGCTGATATGCTCGTCGACGCGGCTATTGAGCAGTGCACGATCCATAGGATGAACCAAACTCAGCCAATCAGCATAGGAAATAGTTTCGCTGTTTACACCAAATTGTACATAAAATGTTGGATTATAGAGCACCATGTTTCCATCGCTGCTCATATAAAACAGACCTTGACTAAAAAAATCGAGAATATGAACCAGACGCTGCTTTGCAACGGCACTGTCTAGGTCTGAAATTGAATACTCTTCCTGCGGAAATGACATGGTCATGTTAATCCTAATTCAAGCGAAAGCAGCAATGGATGATATGATAATAGTGAGTCTTGATCCAAAACATTGCTTTATGACTCATCTTTAAAGAGTACTATAACGCTTGTACTAAGATGTCTCAATTATAAAACTATTGATTCATCAATTAGGCACAAGTTATCAGTTTATTTCACGGAAGTTGTTATTTCTGAAACGAAATGGTGAGACTTAAATAACGTAGGATCGCATTGTGCGGTTTATTCGTTGTGGAAAGAATAAAAGCGACAAATTGTCGCTTTTATTCATGTAGAAGTCATACGATTTAACGATCCCAATACGCTTCTTCTAGGCTATCTTCACGTTCTGGTAATGCTCGCGATAAACGAGGAGAGTGCTGTGTGAGTACTTCGTAGCTGACACGGTTTGCATATTTGCAGATCTGAGATAACGAAGAGTAAGTGAGATACGGCACATCATGTTTGGCAGAGTTTGGAACATTGCGTTGATGATAACTATTCGCGGCCATATCGTGCAATAAAGCCGATAGCGCTCCGTCTCCCGCTCCGTTAGTGTTTTTGATTTCCAATGGGCCACCCAAGTAAGGGCCAATGTGTGAATACACTTTTATTGGGTTGAGGCAGTCTTGTTTTCGCATCGCACGGCTAAATTCGTACTTGTTAAATTCAGCAATATTACCTGGTAGGAGAGGTAGTTCAGTTTCGCGCTTTGCACTTTCATCGGTGTAGCTAGCCATATAAAGACCCACGGGCCCCGCGGTGCAGAGGATTAAATCTACCCATTCGAGTGCTTTGTTAGCCGCAAGCAGTGGATCTTTCTCACCAGTTAACGCTTCACCTTCTTCTTCATTCATGGCGACGACTGTGATGTTTTCTTTGATGTAGTCTTGCCACCACTTCGCATTACCTTCAATTACATACTTAGTGCCTAGGGTTAACACCACTGGAATGTGCTTGGATTTAGCGATCTCAATAGCGCGTTTGACCGCAAGTGGCATTGGATCTTCGGGTTTTCCACGCATTAAGTAAGAAGAAACAACTAAAGCGGAAGCTTTTTCAAAAACTTCTTCAGGAACACTATCAGGGCGAAGTTTATTCATATGCCCTTCATTAATGGCGAAGGTGCGCTCTCCATCATCAGAAATTAGGGTGTAGCAACGTCCGATAGGACCATCGACAGTTTGAAGATGGTTTAGGTTCATGCGCGATGAGGTTCTACACAAATAACGATAGCTGTATGAGCCGACTTCAATATTTTTGGACATCACGCCGAGCAAAACGGATTTGCTATCGGCCAACACAGAGTAGTTGTGCAGTGTGTTGCCAATCGTATCTCCCGGGTATTGGTGAGTAATTAAACCTCGTTCGACTAGCTCTTCATAGAGCGCATCGGCTTTGCTCTCTTCGAGCACCAGTGAGTGACCTTTACTCAATTGATGTTTCTCTAAGAACTCATTGTCTACACGAGCTTCAATATCAACAATGGTTTGCCCAACACCGACCACTGTTGGGCGGTGGAGCATAGCCGTTTGTTGAATTTGATTGACGAGAGGGTCACGAGCATGAGTCGGAAAATAGTGCTTAGATTTACGCTGTCCAGGAAACTTCATGTTGAAAAATGAGAATTGAAAATTTCCCGCATCATATCACGGATATGAAAGGTTCCTTTCATTTTTATTACATAAAAAAGTGAGCCAAATCCAGATCGCCGAGGCGTTAGCGGCTATTTAGTGAGCGTTATGTCCGTACTATAAGCCTTAGTCCCCCAAAGCGGTACGGTCGATAGGCTGTGCTTGAAGCTACCATCTGTTTCTTTGGTAGTATAAGACAAGTAGATCAGGGTTTGATTTTCTGCATCGTAGATACGTCTGACTTTCATTGACTTGAAGAAAATGCTTTTTGACTTCTTAAACACGATTTCGCCTGATTTGCTCTTATCAATTTTCGCAATCATTTCTGGCGTAATGTCACCAGTCTGACGACACGAGATTGAGCTATCACTTGGATCAGAAAGACTCAAATTAGCCTCAATTGAAGCAATATGGCACGTAACACCAGTCACAATATCATCACTTAGATTTTCGATTTTTACGTCTTTAAGCGTGAAAAATCCGAGCGATACATCGCCAACTTCATTGCTATCACAGCCAACTAAACCGAAGCTAAGTATGAATGCGGTGGTGATGAGTTTCTTGTTCATGTCTATAATCCATTTATCCATCTTTCTGCACATGATAGCAGCATCAAAGGAGAATGATATAGGCTGTTATGTTGATGTTTTGGCCAGCATATCTGCAGTTTAGATGAGGATAATGTGAGTAATGGCTTGTCGCATATCGATCTGGTCAGTATCCTGCTTGCAACAATTAGAAGAAGAAGTAAATAACAATGATTAACCAACCTGACGTTGCCGCCATTAAAAACCAATGGCTATTTGACCAAGTGAATGTCGAATTTCCAACAGAGGAGAGCTTACAAGGTCGAGATCTCTACCAAAAAGCGGTTGTTCAACGCAGTTCTCGCCCTTTTATTGAGCTCACTGAGGAGCCTAACCTATCGTTGCTCGAAGAGGTTTATTTGGTTGATTTTCATCGGATGACAATATGGTTTGCTTTGTTGCAAGCAAGCTTATGGAGCGATAAAAACGATCAATCAAAAGTTATCGAATTCTTTACCCAAATCATTTATTCAGCACCTTGCGAGCTTTACTTAGGTTTTCAAAATGGGGAGCCTGTGGCTGCTGGTATCGTCACCTCCACTTCACATGAGATACTCATTTCCGACATCGTTACTCTGGATAAAAATGCATTTGGAGGTGAAGATGTATTCACGCGGTTGTTGCTCGCAAAATGGTGTGCTAATCATGAGTGCAATGGTAATGTTTTTATAGAACAGTAGATTGTCCTGTTAAAGTGCTTCATTCAGAGTTTAGAATCATATTTATTCTGAATTTGCACTTCGACACGACAGGTGATGATAACGTCAGCTGCAATATCGTATTGAGCGTAAAAGAGTGATGTGGCTATAAGTTATGCATATCAACTCTTATCTTCGTTTCATTCTGTTAACTCAATCATTTTATACATTCATCCAGCGGTTAAAATTAAGCATTGGATGAAGGAAGTGTTTATGACTGAGAAAAAAATAAAATGTATTATTTTCGACTGTGAAGGTACTTTAGTTGATAGTGAGCGTTTGTGCTGCGAAGCGCTAGTCAATGTGTTGAACCAACTAGGAGCCCACCTTACTTTTGCACAAGTGAGTAACCATTTTGAAGGTGGAAAGATTGCGGACATACTGTTTCAGGCGCTTGAACATACGAACATTAACGCCGATCTTGATCTTTTAGAGAACCTTTATCGGGATAAAGTTAATGAGCTCTTCGAGCAATATCTTTTACCCATGGATGGTGCGATAGAACTACTTGAGTATTTACGCCAGCAGGGTATTGAATACTGTGTCACCTCTAATGCACCTAAAGAAAAAATATCATCAATTTTACAACGGAGCGGTTTGCTCCCGTTGTTTGAAGGACGCATTTTTTCAGCCTTTGATGCGAATAGCTGGAAGCCTGAACCTGATTTGATTCGTTATTGTGCAATGAATATGGGATTTCTTTTGCAAGAATGTATTTATGTGGATGATTCAGCAAAAGGGGTTGAAGCGGGTATCAATGCAGAGGTACCAACCGTTCAGCTAGCACCTCTTAACCCACAGGGTTTTTCTCAAGCGCCTAATGTCGTTGTTATCGACACATTACTCGAGCTTAAACCATGGCTCAATGCACATTGTTGGCCAAGCAATGAATGTGTTTATGACTGATTAGCGCTGTGTGTACACCAATCATTTGCTGGACGCTTTGTAAGCG
>NZ_CAWNTB010000212.1:0-14591 GCF_963877065.1 Vibrio sp. V01_P9A10T6 | reverse complement strand
AGCTTACAGCGCGTGGAGTAATCCTTGTGTTCCAATAACTCTCCATTAACGCGTATCTCACCAGCCGAGGGTTCAACCATCCCGGCAAGCATTCGTGCCAATGTCGATTTGCCAGAACCATTTTGGCCAATAAAACCAATAGTTTGCCCCGCTTCTAACGTAAAGCTGACCGGTTTGACCGCATGCTGAATTTTCTTGCGAAACAGGCCTGAGCGGGTAATGAAATCTTTAGTTAACCCGTTCACTTCTAATAATGACGCACTCATGACTGTTGCTCCATATTGAGTGGGAAATGGCAGGCAAACTTATGATTTTTAATACGTTGTGGATACGGTATTTCAACGCATTGGCGCTGAGCATAGGGGCAGCGAGGCCCCAACCGGCAACCAATCGGTAAATGTTGCAAGGGTGGAATGGAACCCGGTAAGGATTGCAATTTTTCTTTATGCGGGATCCAATCACTAAAATCAGGCATCGCTTTCAGTAGTGCAGCCGTATAAGGGTGTTTGGGTTCACTCAATATTTTCTGGGTATCGGCTGACTCAACAGACTGACCGCAGTACATCACTGTAATACGGTTAGCCCATTGGGTAATGGTGGTTAAGTCGTGGCCAATCAATAGAATCGTGGTGTTATTAACCTGGTTCATCCGGCTGAGCAGGCGCAATATCTGTGATTGGGTAATGGGGTCCAAATCGTTCGTTGGTTCATCAGCAATCAAAATTTTTGGTTTGGTTGCGATAGCCATCGCAATCATCACTTTCTGACACTCACCATCAGTTAGCTCATAGGGGTAGCTACTCATGATGCGCGCGTGCTCTTTGATTCCTACTTTATGTAAAAGGGCAATGGCTTGTTTTTTACGCCATGTAAAACGCTGCCACCATTTGCCTTCAAATGTGCGCGATGGAATTGATTCAATCAGCTGTTTTCCCACTTCATCTGAAGGGTCTAAGCAGGTTGACGGTTCTTGAAAAATCATCGCGATGTCGCGGGCAATCACTCGCCGGCGTTCGCGCGGCGTCAGCTGAAGTAGATCGATGTTACCTAAGCGCATGCGGTCGGCGGTGATGGTCCAATTATCTTTGCATATTCCGACGATGGCTTTAGCCACCAAGCTTTTTCCTGATCCGGATTCTCCCACCAATCCGCGAATTTCGCCTTCGTTCATGGTTAAGCTCATGCGATCGACTGCTTTGACCATGCCTTGTGGCGTATCAATTTCGATGGTGAGATGGCGAATATCTAATAATGGCATTATTCCACCCCTGCATTCAGAGCTTGTCGTACACCTTCACCGACTAAGTTGATGATGATCACCGTAAACATAATCGCTAAACCGGGGAGAGTGACTGTCCACGGTGCGAGGTAAATCAGCTCAACTGAATCACCTAAGATGGTGCCCCATTCGGTGCTTGGTGCTTGAGCACCCAAACCAAGAAAGCCCAAAGCGGTGATGTCTAAGATGGCAATGGATAACGCGAGTGTTATTTCGTTGGCGATGACAGCAAGGACATTGGGTAAAATGGAGTTCCACAACAGATAAAAGTCATTGGCACCATCTAAACGTGCGGCGAGGATATAGTCTTTTTCTACTTCGTTGTGTACGGCAATATACACCGAACGAACAAAGCGAGGGATGAGTGCCAAACCAATCGCAAGCAAAATATTGAACTCGCCAAAACCGAGTAGTGCCACAAAAATAATGGCAAGCAGCAACGATGGAATCGACATGACCGTGTCGAGTAAGTGGTTCAATGTACTGGACAATAATCCTTTGGTCATGCCTGCCATAATGCCGATAAAACAGCCGATCACAGCCGCGATAGCGGTGATTAAAATAGCGGCAGCGAAGGTGTATTGGGTACCATCAATCAACCGTGACAAGATATCTCGGCCTAAATCATCGGTACCTAAGAAAAATTCGACAGTACCCGCAGGATCCCAAGAAGGCGGTATTAATAGGTTGCTCGTTTGCAACTGTGGATCATGAGGGGCTATCCAAGGAGAGGTGAGGGTAATCAACACAATGAGTCCTAAGCACCACAAGCCAAACATCGCCAAACTGTTATTGCGATAGCTGCGCCAAAACCGCTCAAACTGAGTTGGAATATGCTCTTCCTGATAAATGTTATTTGTTAGCATACCATTCCTTTCTTACCAGCGGGTTAACCATAGCGCCAATCAAATCAGACAGAATGTTTGCTGTGAGAACGAGCGTACCAACTACGATCACACCGGCTTGAATGGAGACATAATCTTGGTTAGATAATGCATCGAGCAGCCAACGGCCGATTCCCGGCCAGTTGAAGATGGATTCAGTAATAATTGCTAACGTTAACATACTCGATAACTGAACCCCGAATTTAGGAATAATAGGTGGAATTGCATTTCTCAGCACATGAGCAGTCACAATTTCGTAGTGACTTAAGCCCTTAATCCGAGCGGCGCGTATATAGTTTTGGGCCATTACATCGGCTACCGAAGAGCGCATCAGGCTCACCACTTGTGTCGTCGGTGCTAGAGCCAGCACCAAACAGGGCAAAATCATATGTTCAATAACACTTTGCAAAGCATGGGCACGGTAGTTACCTTCAGCGAAAAAAGCATCGATTAACGCAAAACCAGTTACGTGTTCTACTTGATAGAGTAGATCATAACGTCCTGACACGGGAAGCCATTCATAGTGAAGAGAAAAGACCATGATCATCAGTAGAGCCACCCAAAATAGCGGGGCTGAATAGCCGGACATTGACGTGAAGGAGATGACGGTATCAATCCATTTACCTTGCTTCATTCCTGCGAGCGTACCAATAGGGAGACCAATTAACAAAGAGAGAGTAAACGCAATGAGGCATAACTCCAGCGTTGCTGGAAAGACCATCGCCAGTTCGTCCACAATCGGGACACCACTGTGATTGACGCCAAAATTGAGTTGCAGTAGTTGCCCTAAATAGGTTGACCAACCCGACCAGAAACCATGGTCCATTAGAGGCGAGTGGGGATCTAAGCGCAACAGAGCAAACCCGACCATAGTCAAAATGAGTAATGTGATAATAAATAAGTTGAGTCTGCGTACCGTATATAAAAACACTATTCGATCCTCTCAACCGTATTGAATGGCTGTACATTAAACGGACTGAGTTTAAAGCCTGTTAGCGTTTTATTGTACGCTTTAAATTGCATGCCGTGTGCCAGTGGGATAACCGGAAACTCTTCGTTCAAAATATTTTGCGCCTGTTTGTATAAGTTAAGGCGATAGCGCGGCTTGTCTACTTCCAAGGCCAAATCGAGTAGAAAATCGAAATCACTATTACACCACATAGAGGCATTGAGCCCCGAACGCTCGGAATTACAAGAGAGCAGTGGACGCAAAAAGTTATCTGGGTCTGCGGTATCTCCATTCCAACCGGTTAAAATCAGATCAGCGTTAGCGTGCTGGATCAAATTTGAGCGATCGAGACGGTCTTGGGTGATGATATGCAATGTAATACCAATGTCGGCCAAGTTCGCATTAATTAGCTCAGCAGTTTTACGTGGGCTTGGATTATAGGCATGAGGCTCTGAAGGGACTGACATCGTCAATTCCAAATTGGCGTAATAGCCGGCCTCTTTAAGTAATGCGATCGCGTAATTACGATCATAGCGAATGTGAACGTTGTCTTTTTGGTAAGCCCAAGATGACGGCGGCAGTAGGTTATAAGCAATACTCCCTGTACCGTAATAGACCGAGTCCAAAATATTTTGGCGGTTGATCGCGAAATTAAGCGCTTTACGCACGCGAACATCACTAAGTGCAGGATGAGATGTGTTTACAGCAATAAACGAGACGTTCATTGCTGGTTTGGCATTCAGTTTGATTTCTGCTTGCTGTTTGATGATCGGGATCTGACTTGAAATCGGCGAGCTAAGTACGTCACACTCATAGCGTAGTAGTTTGGCGAGTGTACCAGTCCCTCGGTTGGAGACATCAAATACGACTTGCTCCATCTTCGCCACGCCATTCCAATAAGCACCATGACGACGAAGGCGGATAAGGTCATTGACTTTAAATTCGTCGAGATAAAAAGGTCCTGAGCCAACAGGATGACTGTCAATCATGCTTTTTTCATCCTTAATCACTAATTGATTAGCATACTCATAAGAGAGTATGACGGCGTGACTGGTGGCGATATTGGATAAAAAAGAGTTGTCGGGACGGCTGAGGGTAAATTTAACCGTGAGTTCATCCAGAGCTTGAACATCGATCAGCAAGTTTTTGAAATCAATACCCGCAAACCATGGGTAGACGCCACTATTGACGTAATGAAATGGGTTGGTTGGGTCAATGATTCGGCGAAAGCTGAAGACCACATCATCGGCATTAAGAGCGCGAGTCGGTGTAAACCAAGCGGTTGATTGAAATTGAACGCCATCGTTTAGCTTGAACGTATACTCTGTACCTTGTAGGTTCACCGTCCAACTCGTGGCTAGGCTCGGTACCGGTTGTAAGGTTTCTGAGTTCAATTGCAACAGCGTGTCGTAAATCTGTGGGCTGAGAGCTTCAGACGTAATGCCGCTCTCAACCAATTGTGGGTTAAAAGTGGTGGGATTGCCGTGACCACAATATACGAATCCGCTCTGGCGAATTTTACTATGGTCAATTTGTTCGCTACAGCCTATCAGTAGGCTAAAGCTGCATATTCCTAGTGCGAATCGTATCAATGTTTTCATAAAGAGAAATAACTGTGAGAAGTAGGGCAAACAAAGCTAATCATTATGCCTCAAAATCCTGATAATCTACCATTTTTTGTTGATCTAAACCTAGGGTTAATCATCATTGCTGCCGACGAGTTGATATTTTCTCACCATACCTCTCAATTGGTGGTAGCTCAAGCCGAGTAATTCTGCAGCTTGTCTTTGATTAAACTTACTGGCATTGAGCGCGGCACTCAGTAGCTGTCTGTCCTGATCCTCCTGCCACGTTTTGTAATCCATCGGAAATTCAAAGCCAGTCGTGTAAGTATGGCGATCTGTGGAGAGATTGCCAGTAAGGTCATCTGGTTTGTGCCACTCATTAGCAAAAGGGTTAAAAACCAAGTTTTCAATCGGATGGGAGCCCGTTCCGTGTTGATAGACAGCACGCTCCACGACATTTTTAAGTTCACGCACATTTCCCGGCCACAAGTAGTGTTGAAGCTGCTCTGCCGCTTCTGCACTAAACCCGACAAAGAGCGCTAAGTTCAGTTCACGGCACATCTTAATCGCGTAATACTCAGCAAGTGGCATAATATCTTCTTTTCGCTCTCTTAGCGGTGGAAGCTGGATCACATCAAAGGCCAGTCGGTCGAGTAAGTCAGCTCGAAACTTTCCAATTTCAGCTAATTGTGGAAGATTGGCGTTGGTTGCGCAGACGATACGGACATTCGCATTAAGCCGTTGGCTACCGCCGACACGTTCGTAATGTCCATATTCAATCACTCGAAGTAGTTTCTCTTGTACAGCAAGCGGCGCGGTGGCGAGCTCGTCCAAAAAAAGAGTTCCACCTTCTGCCCGTTCAAATCGTCCTTGGTGACGTCCTTTGGCTCCGGTAAACGAGCCTGATTCATGACCAAAGAGCTCAGAGTCAATTAACCCTTCACTCAAGGTTGAACAGTTTAACGAAACCAGTGGTTGGTCCCAACGTTTGGAAAGATAGTGCAAGCGCTGAGCGATTAACTCTTTGCCCGTTCCTCGCTCGCCAATAATTAATACCGGCCTATCAATCGGTGCAAGCTTAGAGACTTTATCCAGTACCGATAAAAATTGAGGCGCTTCACCCAGTAAGTTTTGTTGCATGTTCACTCTCCACACTGTGATTGAAAGGGTGGTTAAATTCACCAATTCTTGGCGAAAATCATCATAGCACAGTAATCTCATTCTATGAGATATTATCTAATTTATTGATTATCAATAGATTTATATATGGCATGAAACTTGGTTATCTCTTCTCGTCTTAACGTTTTGAGCGATTCAAAATGGCTCACCAATAACTACATCGTCATGAACAACTAATCAGGAGATTGAACATGGGTATTTTTTCTCGTTTTGCCGATATCGTAAACTCGAATATCAGTGCACTGTTAGATAAAGCGGAAGATCCTGAAAAGATGATCCGCTTAATCATCCAAGAGATGGAAGACACCTTGGTGGAAGTACGCACCAATTCGGCCAAAGCTATTGCGGATAAGAAAGAGCTCGCGCGTAAAGTGGATTCTATGGCCTCTCATATTGAAGATTGGCAACAGAAAGCGACCTTGGCGCTTGCTAAACAGCGTGAAGATCTCGCTCGCGCTGCTTTAATTGAAAAAAAGAAATTGCAAGAAATGCAGAAAGGCTTGCACACTGAACAAACCTTGGTAGAAGAAACTATCGATAAATTGACTGGGGAAATCGGTAAGTTAGAGGCCAAAATTGCCGAAACACGGGTGAAGCAACAAGCTTTGGCACTTCGTAGCCAAACTGCGCACAACCGTCGTGATGTGCAACGTCATTTGCATACTAGCCGTACTGATGAAGCGATGGCGAAGTTTGAACAGTACTCGCGTAAAGTCGATGAACTTGAAGCTGAAGCCGATCTCTACGCTATGTCCGGTAACGCTAAGTCACTCGACCAAGAATTTGCTGAACTTCAAGCGCAAGATGAAATTGAACAAGAGCTAGCAAAACTGAAACAACAAATGGACAAAAACCAATAACGAGGAGTGGCATATATGTCATCATTTTTTATCGCAGGTCCACTGATTGTCTTTTTGATTTTTGTTGCACCGATATGGCTTTTTCTGCATTACAGAGGTAAACGACATAGCAGCAACTCATTGTCACAAGAGGATTTAGAGCGGATTAAAGCGTTATCTGAAAAAGCGGAAAAACTGCAAAGCCGTGTTGAAACCCTTGAACGCATCTTAGATGCTGAATCACCGACTTGGAGGCAAAATCATGGCTAGCCGAGAACTCTACAAAGATCCGGTCAATGGCAAAATAGCTGGCGTATGCGCTGGGCTTGCTAATTATCTTGGGTTAGAAGTTTGGTTGGTGCGTATATTGGTTATCTCGGCTGCACTACTCGGTGGTGGTTTTTTAGTGCTTTTAGCTTATATGGCCTTGATGCTGATGTTAGAAAAGCAGCCTACTCAGTATGTTGAAACGCTAAAAGCCCAACGCGAACATACATTGAAGAATAAGCCTTGGGAGCAAGGACAAACCGCCGAAGCTTTGCTGGCGACATTGGATCAAGATTTAACTCGAGTGGATCAGAAAATCCGTAAAATGGAGGCTTATGTCACCTCTGAAGCATTTAAAGTCAATCGTGAGTTTAATCAGCTTTAAAAAGTAAAGCTAGGCACGTAGATTTGCAGTGTCATTGTTCAACTGACACCGCAAATGAAGGTAAGGGTAAGGAAACAAAAAATGAAGCATCATACAGAAATGACTTGTGCATGGGCGATGAATCACCCTTTAGAGCGCGATTATCACGATAATGAGTGGGGCATTCCCGTTTACGATGATGTCAAGTTGTTCGAATTTTTGACGTTAGAAGGTGCGCAAGCTGGGCTGAGCTGGATTACGATTTTGAAAAAGCGCGAAGGTTATCGCTTAGCCTTTGACGGCTATGATCTTGAAAAACTTGCTCAGTACGACGAAACGCGGGCACCTTATATTATCGAACATTTCGATGTGGTGAAGCACAAAGGCAAAATTGCCTCTGTCTATTCCAATGCACGAGCGGCTTTACTGTTGCAGCAAGAGTATGGTTCCTTATCCAAAGCATTGTGGCAGTTTGTGGATGGTCAACCAGTGCTCAATCATTGGCAGCAGATGAGTGATATCCCTACATCGACGCCCACGTCTAAGGCGATGAGCCAATTTCTAAAGAAAAAAGGCTTCAAGTTTATTGGCGAAACGATTTGTTATGCTTTTATGCAGGCGGTGGGTATGGTGAATGATCATTTGGCTGATTGCCCCAAGCGTTAATTTTTCAGGGTAACCTAATATGCAAAAGACCGCTGAAGATTCAGCGGCCTTTTGGTCTTCCGCTCATATTATGCACGCAGAGCAAGCTGTGCACTGTAGCGTTCTAATCCCGCTTTTAGATCAGCAATCAGATCGTCTACATCTTCAAGACCAATATGCACTCGAATCAGTGTACCTGCAAAGTGCGGGTGTGCGACGGTTCTTAAACTATCAAAGCTTTTGGGTTCATTAGCTAAAATCAAGCTTTCAAACCCACCCCATGAAAATCCCATACTAAAATGTTGCATGCCATCGAGCAAAGCCGTCGTAGCTTTTGTATCACTGCTCTTTAATACAAATGAAAACAGTCCGTTACCACCAGTGAAATCACGCTGATAAAACTCATGTCCAGGACAAGTCTCTAGCGCAGGATGGCGAACATGATCCACTTCAGGTTGTTCTGCTAACCAGTGCGCAATGGCTAAGCTATTTTGAGCATGTTGACGTAAGCGAACATCTAACGTTCTTAGCCCTCGTAGCCCTAAATAAGCGTCATCAGGTGAGACACATTGTCCCATCAAATAGCTTTGCTCTCGCAATTGATCCCAGCATTTTTCATTGGCAATCGCTGTTCCTAACATCACGTCTGAGTGGCCAACAATGTATTTCGTCGCCGCTTGGATCGAAATATCAACACCATGTTCAAAAGGTGAAAAGTTCACGCCCGCCGCCCAAGTGTTATCCAGCATGACAATGATGTCATGCTCATGTGCAACCCGCGCTAGGGTCGGGATATCTTGCACTTCCATCGTGATCGAACCGGGCGATTCAGTGAACAACACTTTGGTATTGGGTTGGATCAAAGCACGGATCCCTTCACCTATGGTCGGTGGGTAGTAGGTCGTTTCTATGCCCATTTTTTTCATGATTTTTTCACAAAAATCACGAGTAGGTTCATAGCAAGTGTCGACCATCAGAATATGGTCACCCGTTTGCACAAAGGAAAGAATACTATTGGCAATGGCGGCCGCACCGCAAGGGAAAAGCGCGCAACCGACGCCACCTTCAATTTCCACCATTGCTTCTTGGAACGCAAAGTGCGTATGAGTACCACGGCGTCCATAAAAGAGTGTTTTATTAGCCCGATTGACAGTGGCCTGATTTTTTTCAGCCACACTATCAAATACAACGGTAGAGGCGCGCTGAATAGGTGGGTTGACAACGCCATTGGTCCACTTTTTACTACGACCCGCATTGACCAACAGTGTTTTTTTACCTTCTGACATCCGAAATCCTTGTCTGGGAGAGAGTTCGTTATTTAAAACATGGAGTTGCCTAGCTTGGCAACCCCAGTCAGATAAAAAGTTTATAGCAGAGGGTTAAACAGATAGAATAATCGTTCAAAAAACCTATGATACAGCGGGCGTTGCTCCCATATTGGTAGCTCAACCAAGTGAGATTGTTCTATATAGTGTTGCTGTAGCCAGTTCATTTCCTGAGTGAAGGATTGGTCTTCAATCGCGAGCGTGACTTCAAAATTGAGCCATAGGCTGCGCATATCGATATTCACTGTACCGACAAGACAGAACTGGTTATCGATCACGACGGATTTCGTGTGCAGCAAACCACCGTAGAATTCGTATATTTTCACCCCGGCTTCCAGTAGCTCACCATAGAATGCGCGAGATGCCCATTTGACCATCAATGAGTCATTTTTATGTGGAATAATGATCTCAACATTGATACCGCGCTGAGCGGTCATTTTTAGCGTTGCTAATAGGTCTGCACTAGGCACAAAGTAAGGGGTAGTGATCCTAACGGATTGGTTTGACTGATTAATCGCCAGTGTTAACACTTGGGAGATTAAGTTTTCTGGCATACCAGGGCCAGAGGGGACAACCTGTACTGGATGATGGGGCTGATCTGGAGCGATAGTACATTCTGGTTGTGCTGGCAACATGCGTGTTCCTGTTTCCACCTCCCAATCCCAGCAATGTACTGCGGACAGCACATTGACCGCAGGCCCGGTAATACGAACCATAATATCGACCCATTGACCCACACCGGAGTTTTGCTTGAAATAGGCTGGGTCAACCAAATTCATCGAGCCTGTGTAGGCAATTTTATCGTCGATAACAATGATTTTACGATGTTGGCGTAGGTCTAAGCGGCGTAAGAACATCCGCCACGGGCTCACTTCTAACGCTTGGACGACTTCAACTCCTGCGTCTTTCATCATGGTATACCAATGACTTTTGAAGAAGCGGGGGCTCCCTGCGGAATCAAGCAGCAGCTTAACGTGCACATCCCGTTTGGCCGCTTGGATCAGAGCCGACGCAACCGAATCCGCCAATCCACCTGGGTGCCAAATATAAAATACCATTTGAATACTGGTGTGAGCTTGTTCGATGTCGGCAATGATGGAATGCAGAATTTCGTTAGGGGAGGTTTGCAGTGATAACGTATTACCACTTAAGGCCGGAATCCCCATACGGTGGTTACACAGTTCATCAATTTTATAAATTTGAGCACCCATTCCCTCAGGGGCATGAGCCTGGCAATCGTTAAGCTGTCTAAACCAATCACCAAATGGAGCAAACATTTCCTTCGCACGCTCTGCACGCTTGCGCCCTAAATTTAGCTCACCAAAAAGAAAGTAGCAGATCACTCCCACAATCGGAATGATATAAATCACCATCAGCCAAGCCAGAGAAACACTCACCGCTCGGCGTTTCAATACAACGCGTAGCGTGACTGCGGCGACCAAAAACCAATAGAGTGCGATGCCAGCTAAAGTAAGAACGTGGTAAACCTTGTCCATGCCATTAATCTTGTCGATAGAATAAGTCACGATAGTAAAGGGAAAGGGAAAAGTAAGGAAGTTTATCGCGTGAATAATATGAAAATAGTAACAGATGAATTGTGTTACTAAAGTGATCATAGCAGTTTAAAAAAATGATCTGAGGATAAAAAAGCAACAATTGAACTATAAAACTACGGTCTAATCCATAATTTATATCGTTCGGACTTCCAATTTTAATCTCAAACTGTTTTACTTGCCACCATCTCAGTGCGACTAAAAATTATAACTTGTGTAATTAAAAGTTTACACTCACTTTTAGCACTGCCTAACAAACACAACATTGGTAAATAGTTTATGGCAAGTAGTTCAAGAGGTCATTTCTCATCGAGACTTGGTTTTATTATGGCGGCTGCAGGTTCTGCGGTTGGCCTAGGGAATGTGTGGGGTTTTCCGACCAAAGCGGCAAGTAATGGTGGCGCGGCATTTTTAGTGATTTATTTGGCAATGGTATTCTTGCTGGCGTTTCCAATGCTGGTTGCGGAATTGACGATCGGGCGACATGGACAATCTAACCCCATCGCTTCTTTAAGAAGTATCTGGACCAAAAATCGTGCGGCGGCGGCACTGTTTGGCATTATTGCGATGATTGCCTCATCGATGATCCTCAGTTTTTACTCCATTCTTGCCGGATGGCTTATGGGTTTTGCGGCATCCCCTATATTAGGCTTGTTGGGTTTACAGACGGCGGCCGATTGGTTAGTGAATTTTAGCGGCTTACGCAATGTTTTACTGGCTCTCGCATTTTCTTTGCTCACTATTTATGTTGTGCGAAAAGGTGTCGCGGACGGCATTGAAAAATGGTCTACCCGTTTGATGCCAGTGCTTTTTATTCTATTCGGCGCCATGATTGCTTATATCTTTACCCAAGATGGGGCAATGGAAGGATTGAAGATGTATTTGATCCCTGATATTGCGCACATCACTCCCAGTTTATTAGTAGACGCAATGGGGCAAGCTTTCTTCTCTCTCTCTTTAGGCGTTGGAGCGATGATCGTTTATGGCTCATATCTTAAGAAAGATGTTAATTTGCCAAAAACAGCGGCGCAAGTCGCGGCGATTGATACAGGAGTGGCGTTTGCAGCTGGCCTTTTGATTCTCCCTGCAATGTTTGTGGCTAAAAATCATGGTGTCGAAATTTTTGATGATGCAGGCAACTTGATGAGTTCAGGCGATTTAGTCTTCACCGTGCTGCCTGCGATGTTTGATAATATGGGCAGTGCAGGGGTGTTGCTCGGTTTTGGTTTCTTTATTTTGATGGTTATCGCAGCGCTAACTTCTTCAATTTCTATGCTAGAAGTGCCAGTATCTTGCGCGCAAGATGAACTAAAAATGACTCGTAGCCAAGCAACATGGATGATCGGTGGAGCCATTGCGCTGCTGAGCATCATCATTTCCCTTAACTTTGGGGCGTTATTTAACCTAGTGGCTAACGTCTCGACCGTCTATATGCAACCTTTATTAGGTGTGGTTTGGGCTATTGTGGTGGGTTGGGTTTGGCATCGTAATAAATTGCTTGATGAGATCAAACAAGGTAACCCAGACATTGCACAAAGCCTATTCTGGAAAATTTGGCCATGGTACGTGCGTTTTGTTTGCCCCGTGGCGATTTTAATGGTCTTTGCTTATTCATTAATTTAGCGCATTCCTAAGGCTCTCATCCGAGAGCCTTTTTATCATCCTACGGCCTTGAACCTTGCATTTATTGGTATCTGTGTTGTTTAACGCTATACTCAGCCGCCTATTCTGCAGTTAGTGATTCACATGTTTGATATTCTTTATACTCACAATGATTTTCTCATCATCAACAAGCATCCCAATGTTTCTGTACACAAAGATGACGGGGATACGATGCTGCTGCAAGAAGTGGGTAAGGTTTCAGGTGATGGCCAGCTCTACTTAGTTCATCGGTTGGATAAAATGACGTCCGGCATTTTATTACTTGCCCGCCACCAAGCTGCGGCCAGTGAGTTGTCTAAAAACTTTGCAGCAAGGGAAGTCGAGAAATTCTATCTTGCCATTGGCAGTAAAAAGCCTAAAAAGAAACAGGGTTTGATAAGCGGTGATATGGAACGCTCTCGACGTTCGTCGTGGAAGTTAGTAGCGACACAAAATAACCCTGCAGTAACGCAGTTTTTTTCCTGTTCTGCTGAGCCGGGTGAACGTCTCTTTTTATGTAAACCTTTTACCGGAAAAACCCACCAAATTAGGGTTGCTTTGAAATCACTCGGCTCTGCGATTGTCGGTGACCCGATTTATCATTCTCATGATGATTCAGATAGAGGCTATCTACACGCTTTTGCGTTACGTTTTTGCTATCAGGATCAGTGGTATCAATTTATCTGCGACCCACGCAATCAAGTAGCGATGGGGCAGAAATGGAACTCAGACATTGTTAGCCAAGGGATTGAATCTTGGTTAACACCTTGGAATCTAGTTTGGCCGAAAGTAAACAAATGACAGAACAAACAATGCAACGCTCAGCGCTTCCTCACTTTTTTACCCATATTGAGCAGCAGCTCTCTTGTAATACCGGTGAAATTCGCCGCTTATTTCATGGCCGAGGTCGTCAGTGGCCAGGTCTAGAGCAGCTCACCTGTGACTGGTTGCAAGGGCAGTTAGTCGTCAACTTATTTAAAAATGTCGAAGAAGATTTTCTCGCGGAGTTAAAAGCGGGTTTGTCGCACCTAACAACCCGTCCGTTATGGCTAGAAAATCAAGGTCGTTGTGTCTTACTTCAGCATCGATATGCCGATGGCGCGCCTTCAGAAACAGTATGGGGAGAATTAGACCCTTACCCTGTGGTGATCGAAAATGGCTTAAAGTACCAATTGAGCATTGGGCGTAACCAGAATTTTGGTCTGTTTTTGGATATGCGCTACGGCCGTGAGTGGGTTTCATCTCACGCTAAACATAAAAATGTACTGAATCTATTTGCCTATACTTGCGGTTTTTCAGTAGCGGCTATTGCTGGTGGTGCTGACCAAGTTGTGAATGTCGATATGGCCAAAGCATCACTGGCTAAAGGCCGTGAAAACCATCAATTGAATGGCCACAATCTCAATTCAGTGAAGTTTCTTGGACATGATATTTTCAAGTCTTGGGGAAAAATCAAAAAATCAGGGCCATATGATCTGATTATTATTGATCCTCCTTCGTTTCAAAAAGGCAGCTTTGCGCTGACTAAAGATTATCAACGTATCTTACGCCGTTTACCTGAGCTGTTAGAACAAGGCGGCGAAGTGCTTGCATGCGTTAATTCACCAGCCGTAACCTGCGATTTTTTAATCGAAGGGATGAAGGTGGAAGCGCCATCACTCACTTTTCAAGCTCGCCTAGAAAACCCACCAGAGTTTGAAGATATTGATCCGCAAGCCAGCCTGAAAGCACTGATTTTCTCCTAAGTAGAATGGAGATCAGGTAAGATCACGCCATAATAAAGTTGGTTATGGTGTGATTTCTCCCGACTTCAGGAATTATTAATTTTGCAAAATATGTTCAATCGGTGAGGGTTTAGAATAGATGAATCCTTGGATAAGATACACAGCACGAGTAGCAAGATAATCAACTTGGTCTTCGCGTTCAACGCCTTCAGCAATAATTTCAATATTCGCTTCTTGTGCTGAGAGAATAATGGAATTGAGTACCTTTATTTTTAAGTCGTCAGTTCCAATCGTATCAATAAACATCTTATCTATTTTAATACAAGAAATGCCAAGATTTTGTATATATGAGTAACCACCGTAGCCTGTCCCAAAAT
>NZ_CAWNTB010000211.1:0-51234 GCF_963877065.1 Vibrio sp. V01_P9A10T6 | reverse complement strand
AAATAATAATGTCGCGAATCCTACTCCTATTAATCATTATGATCATTTTGAGACCTTGGTCATAATCACTATAATCAAGGGACTTGGCTTGGATTGAAAACCATGAAAACACCGAATTAACAGCATATTAAACTGGTTTTGTGTGATTTAATCAAAACTAAAAACCAAATTTTAAGATTTTTCAGTAAATGTAATTAGTTGACGATTTATCCAGCACAGTCACGCACAGCAAACAAAAATGAAGGACATTTGTCCTCCCTAATAGGTAGGCGATCATGATTTTATACAATCGTTTTTCGAAAAGAGGCACACAGATAGACACTGTAGGTATGCAGGGCCAGAAGATAAATAGGAATCGATTTATAGGTTTACAGTGTAAATGGCCCTAAATAGGGCCAATTGAGTCTATCTCTGAGCTGTGATATTTATGAATTAACGGCTTTGATAAGGATAGAAGTATCCATTCTTCCCTCACCTTGCTCAGACAAGGCTTGGTAAGCATGATAAGTTTTTTCTGTCATCGGCAATTTTAGATCGTTTCGTTGCGCTTCATCCAAACAAAAGCCCAAGTCTTTGATCATCCAATCAATGGCAAAGCCGTAATCAAACTTACCTATTGACATATTCACAGCGCGGTTTTCCATCTGCCATGAACCTGCGGCTCCATTTTTCAAACAATCAACCAAAACGCCAATATCTAACCCTGACTTTTCCGCTAAGATCAATCCTTCCGACAGGCCATTTAATACGCCAGCAATGCAAATTTGATTGACCATTTTTGCGCGTTGTCCTTGCCCTGCTTTCCCCATCAGCACCGATGACTTGCCATAAGCACGAAATACGGGTTGCAGCTGCTCAAACAGTTCGGCATCTCCACCACACATAATGGTTAGCACACCATTTTCAGCCCCTGCTTGGCCACCAGAAACAGGAGCATCCATAAAGCGAATGCCCGCTTTATGAGCCGCAGACGCCAGCTCTTCGGCTAACAGTGCCGATGTGGTGGTGTGATCAACCAAAATTGCGCCGCGTTTCATCGCCCTTATCGCGCCGCCGTCACTGGTCGTCATGCTACGGACATCATCATCATTGCCAACGCAGGTTAAAACCACATCGGCATCTTGCACGCACTCTGCGACTGTTTGCGCTGCATGCCCATGATACTGCTGCGCCCACTGCTGCGCTTTAGCTTGAGTGCGGTTGTAGACGCTAACATCAAATCCTGCATTTTTTAGATGCCCAGCCATAGGGTATCCCATAACCCCTAATCCAATAAAACTGACTTTCATTAACTTCTCCTTTTATTATTACCCAGCAGCCCAAACGGACGAACACACGTAACTGAGTGTGGGCTGTATGTATCCTTGCGTCATTCTCTATGAATAAGACCACGGTTAGCAATGCACAGATAAAAAAAAGCCGAGTCAATCACTCGGCTTCTCATTAATTCGCTCTATTACAGCTCAGCGTTATGGTAAACCTGCTGAACATCATCACAGTCATCTAGCATGTCGAGGAATTTCTGGAATTTCTCCGCCTCTTCGCCCGTGACCGGTGTGTGTGTTTGTGGAACGAATGTGATTTCTTCCACATCGATAGTCAAATCAGGGAACTGATTATTTAGCGATGTTTTCACTTTGAAGAATTCAGTGTTAGGTGCAAATACAGTGATCACACCATCTTCCAGTTCAACATCCGTTACATCGACATCATCCATCATCAGTGCTTCAAGGATAGAATCTTCATCATCCCCTTTGAACTGAAATACCGCTTGGTGATCAAACATGTGTGATACGGTACCTGGAGTACCAATTTTCGCACCCGTTTTAACAAAGCATTGACGCACATCTTGGAACGTACGGTTGCCGTTATCTGTTAAGCAGTCAACGATAACACTTGCGCCGCCAGGGCCAAAACCTTCGTAACGAGCAGGTTGGTAGTCTTCACCACCACCACCACTGGCTTTATCTAGCGCTTTATCAATAACGTGGCCTGGAACTTGGTCTTTCTTCGCTTTTGTGATCAGGTGGCGCAAAGACAAGTTCATGTCTGGGTCCGAACCACCATTTTTCGCACACATGTAAATTTCTTTACCGTATTTGGAATAGACTTTAATTTTTGCGCCTTGAGTTTTCGCCATTGAGGCTTTGCGCACTTCAAAACTTCTTCCCATAGGGATGATCTCTCTAATTCAATTTAACGCGAGGGATTTTAGCAAAAAGTGGGATCATTTCAATTTTCCACTTAGCAAAGACATGAATGCTACGCAACACCCATCACTCTTTTGTATTTGTTCACCGATTGTAAAAACCACTCTTTTTCGGCCTCACTGGCAATTTTAGACTGCTGCTGAGTGATCGCTTCAGGCCCTGCTTTTCCTTGCTTGAGTTTCCAAACAAGAAAGGAAGCTTGTTTATCGAGCTCTACTTTGTTTTTCTCTTCAGCGGCAAGTAAAGATAGGTTGAAGGACATGAGTTAGCCTAGATCGGTAAATACGTGGCACGAAATATAGCATAGGACATAGGAAAATTAAGAGCATAAATGTGCAATTTATCGGTATGAAATCAAGAAAATTGGAAAATATAAAGGGTGGCTATGCGCCACCCTTAGGGGATTAATGGTGAGAACTCGTCAGTGAAGTATGCCTAGCTCCTTCGCTTCTTCAATGGTTAAACCACTTTCTCGAATCTCTCTTAATGCTTCAATACGACGGCGAGCTTCGGCTGATTTAAGGTTTTTAACTGGTTTTTGAGTTTCTACTTCTTCCGTGAAGTCCCACTTATTTGCAATATCAGTCATTTCGTCATGGTCAATAGAATTTATGGACATTGTTACCTCCGAACAAACCACGTAAGGGACATGTAATCTGTAGCAAACGATATTTGATTTGTTAAGCATATTTCGTCCATATTGTGATTTTGGCGATGGTTTAGAAACCTTATTTTTAAAACTATTAATATTACTTTGCCAACCTTGCTAGACGAGGCTAGATTTAAATATTGCATACATGAATTCAAGCGTTTTAGCGCTCATTTTATTCTGTTGCATACTGTCGCAGCCCCCCTACCCCACGCTCTTTCAATGTGCTGATTTTTAGCTCATGGTTCCCCATTTCTGTTTGGCAAATAAGCTTGAAATACACCAGACTGTAGTTAATGCATTTAAAGTTGTAGGTAAGACGCGATGTGTAAGCTTCACGACTGGTTAACTGAGATCCATCAATGGCATCTGAACAAGCGCTATGATCAGGTGGCTCAATTACAACCTCTGATCCTTAATGCTCCACAAGAGATCTGGGGGCCGGATCTGAGTGATGATCAAAGTAAAGCAATTGCTTGTTGGCTTGATGCTTGCCTGCGCCAATATGAGTACTACAAGCTCATTGACGGTGAGCTTGCCTTCCAATATCTGCAGCTTGCTTACGCTCGTTTTCAGCGTTGCGTCTCGGAGCCGAGTAGTGAACTTGAGTTAAAATCTTGGTGTATAAAACGGATGCAGCAGTTGATGGTACTGAGTTTGGAACATCTCAATCAACAGCACGTTGATGAGGCCTTATCCCGAAGTTTAATTGATGCTCATGTTCGATTTCTTGCATACTACGCGTGGAACAATGATCAAGGTATAAAGCGAGGGTATTAATTGATTGCAGGGATCAACAGATAAAAAAATAGCGAGTTATATAACTCGCTAAAAACATATATGAGCCAATCTATTAATTCATCAGATAGGACAAAAGGTTGTCTATTCGTTTGCTATACTAACGAACCTTCTAGAACAAAATGTCAGCTACATGTCAAGGTTGTGTTGTAAATTGGTTTTAAATACCTTTTAAATACCAATAGCGACTTCATCAAGTGCCCGGAATACGGATTCATCTAAATGCCCCTCGTACACTTGCTTACACACTTTGCGACGTACTGCGAGACCCGAGATCAAACGTTCGATCGATAAATGTTTATTCTCGTTTTTCGTGTTATAGAGCTCGATCAATTTACTCAACGTCTCATAAGAGATCGCCTCATTTCCAACCCTCAGCCAATCCAGCTTATCAATCAGCTCTGTACACTCTTCCTTGATGGAGGATGGTGGATGCCCAGTCATTGCTGATAACGCCGTTATACTGCGTTCTAGGGCCTCTGGAGAGGTATATTTAGATAAGGTAATCGTAATTTCATCGGCATTGATCTCTACTAGGTGTTTGCGCTGCTTGACTCTTCGTCCTAGCTTACCCTTTGGAGACGGTGCTTTACGTTGAATCGGTTCAAATTCACCATCAATGATCTCAGAGAGCTCTTCTAATTTTTGCTTAGAAACCATCTCATTGCGCAGTGGGTTAGGCAACGTTGGAGCCATGTTGCGTTTGCCTGCATTGGTGGTACGAGCGCGCGAGTAGCGCAGGACTTCTTCCACATCGCATTTAATGTCGACTTGGTAATCCATCACTTTTTCTTTATCCACCAGTGTGGTGACCGTCAAATGATAGCCCCAAAGATTCACGACAAATAACGAATCGCTGCCCTTTCCTTCCGATAATCGTTTTAGCTCACGGACAAGATCCATCGAAAAACGACGCCATTCGATATTACGGGCCAACTTTTGGTTCAATTCACTCAGTAGCATGCTGTCGGTATGGCGACGCGACATGCGACTGCGAAAATAGGAGTAGAGTTGGAAGACCAACGTATGTTGCTTTAGGATCTCTGGTGGAAACAAGAAAAAGTAATCGCGAGTGAGTAACTCTTCGTAGAATGAAGGTTCCCACACCAAAATGTACAAATTAGGTTTGATCCTAATTTCACCATCAGCCCCTTCCGTTGGCGCTTCTTCAGAAGCGGTGATCGTTCTTGCTAGGAACCGAAAACGATCACTCTTAAATCCTTCTGGCATGTTTTCACTCAGCCAACGGCCGGTTAACTCATGCAGTTGGAAGTCTGTAAATTCAATCCGATCAATACTATCGCGAATAGAATCTCTTGCTGGGCCACTATCTTTTTTACCGCGAAGCGACAAAATGTCAGTAATGTACAATGGGGTTTTATTCGGTGTGTGTTTGGTATTAAGTTGATAATCTTCTTGGTGATGATCGTGGTATTGCACCGTTAAGGTGAACAGTGCAAACAGTGTCATTAGATCATCCACTGTCATGATATTTTTGGAAGAACGAGTTTCAATGATCGCACGGGTACCAGAAATCGATACCATTGATTTCTGGTAGCTTTTACGAGTTCTCGGTGGAGCTAATGCTTGATCAATGATCCCAGCCCAATTGGTGGGTGAAACCACAAACTGATCCGCTTCGTCTTTCATCGCTGGTGGAATATTTAGCCCATGCTCTGTCAACAAACGCTTATTGACCTGAGTTTGAGCCAGCGCTTTTGAACGCTTGCGTTTTTCTGTCTGTTTTACTGATTCAGTTACCAGACTGGTTGAACCAAGCACAGAGATGAGCTTATTTGGGTTAACAAATTTATGCAGCATTGTCTTGCCAGCTAAACCTTCTTCAAATCTCACCGGGATCTGTTTAAATAAACCAATACTTACTGCAGCACGCAGCCGTTGCTGAATAGCCGCTCTGGTCAATTGGCCATCGGTTGCTTCAATTAACTCTGTTGTTGAGACTAACCCATCTTGGCTGCGGAAACCTCTTAATGAGATCAGGTTAAGAAGTTCAACGATACTTTTGGTAACACCTTTAAAATGTTGGTATTGATCAACCCAATCAACAGCAGTTTCTGAAACTTCAAAAAGATGCCCATCTTTGTGGCTCCTTGGTGCTTTGATCAATATTTTTTCGTCTGCGTTCATTATTAGATCCGTATCACACTAGCCGTAATATCGCTATAGTTCCAATAGAATAAAGAAAAAGAGATCATAAATAAAGAAAAACTTATTGCTTTTAAATAACTGATCTTTTTGATTATTCTGATCTATATTGCTTATATGATCTAATGATCAAGCCTTAATGAGCAGCCTAATTGATTGTTTTATAGGGATAAAAAAAAAAAACCTTCAGAAGCATGATCATATAAAACTGAAAACATGATCATTGTAGAGAAGAAAGCATGATCAATCACATTCCGAACGATGATCATCAGACGACTGAATCAATGATCACACACTTTCTTAAAGCATGATCATGGCTCATGCACAACTTATCCACATGATGAGTTGAAGTGATTATTTTATTTGAGCTAGATGAAGAATATGGGCTTGGTTTTTCTTTGGAAAGATGATCAAGGAAGTGCATTAAATGTTCTTTCAAAGTCGATTTTGGCATAAACACGAATTGAAATGACAAATAACTCTTTTAACGGCTTCTATTATAAGGAGTGAGAGTGTGTCGAAAGCATGATCAAGAGCGTATTGAAGAAGGTTTTGTTATTTGGTGTGTTTTAAATTTTACTTGTTATGTACTAGGTATCTTGCTCAGCCCCTATTCCATCTGCAATTCCCCGTAATTATGCGCTATTTTTACATGCTTCCGAGCTTAAATCACACTTGATCATTGATCCGATGAAGATCCGTTTGTTTTCTGATTATTTGCTGATAAGGAAGGCGCTAATTCCTCTTGATCATTGTTCCTGTGGCGAGGGATCTCTTCGGACGCATGATCATCATGTTAGCCTTGATCATGCGTCCTGGCACCCTGACGAAAAGGATAAGTTTCCCCTGCCCTGTCGCTCTAGTTATTATTATTCATGTTCTGCGATTATTTAATTGATCTGCAGGGGGAACATCATTCCAAATGACACATACCGTAAATTATGCTGATTCTCTAATCGTTCCGGGTATTTTAAGCTCATTTACAATGTAAATAAGTTACGTTGTAATATTTTTAATGTTCAAATAAATAATGGACTAAGTTGCCCATTATTTAAGGAAAAATGATGACCATAATGAGGTCAATTCATTAAATTCCGATATGTTTTTCTATTTATTGTGATATTAATCTAAAAGTGAATGTTCACCTTTTTGTTGAGTATTAAATTGTTTGCTGTACAATCTGCGTTAGGTACTTATTATGGAATTTGGCAATGAAAAGAGAACAAACCATAGCGAATCTCTACCAGCTCGCCGAGCAAACTCAACAGGTGCAAGCTGACCGAATTGAAATTGTTTTAGAAGAACGTAGTGATGACCATTTCCCAGCGATGTCAAAAGCGCTAATGGAAACTCGTTCAGGCTTAACACGCCGTAAGCTAGATGATGCCATTTCCAAAATGGAACAAGCTGGCCATCAATTTACTAAAAACAATGCAAATCACTATTCAATTTCTTTAGCGGAAGCCCACATGCTCATGGATGCCGCTGGTGTGCCTAAGTTCCACCAAAGGAAAAAGCATGGTGATCATAAGCCTTGGGTCATCAATGTTCAGAACCAAAAGGGGGGGACAGGTAAATCAATGACGGCTGTCCATCTAGCCGCGTGCCTCGCCCTGAATTTGGATCAGCGTTACCGTATCTGCTTGATTGACTTAGATCCGCAAGGTTCATTACGGTTATTTCTCAACCCGCAAATAAGTTTATCAGAGCACAGTAATATCTATTCTGCCGTTGATATTATGTTAGACAACGTGCCTGAAGACACTGAAGTGGACAAGGCGTTCTTACATAAGAACGTGATGTTGCCAACCCAATATCCCAATTTAAAAACCATCTCTGCATTTCCTGAAGATGCAATGTTTAACGCAGAAGCGTGGCAGTATCTTTCGCAAAACCAATCGCTTGATATTGTTCGACTGCTGAAAGAGAAACTTATCGATAAGATTGGCGATGATTTTGACATCATTATGATTGATACTGGCCCACACGTTGATCCATTGGTATGGAATGCAATGTATGCTTCCAATGCATTACTGATCCCGTGCGCGGCTAAGCGATTAGATTGGGCGTCAACCGTCAATTTCTTTCAACACCTTCCTACGGTTTATGAAATGTTTCCAGAAGATTGGAAAGGGTTAGAATTTGTACGTTTGATGCCGACGATGTTTGAAGATGATAATAAAAAGCAAGTCTCGGTATTAACGGAAATGAATTACCTGTTGGGTGATCAAGTCATGATGGCGACGATTCCGCGTAGCCGAGCATTTGAAACCTGTGCTGACACCTACAGCACTGTTTTTGATCTCACCACCAGCGATTTTGAAGGTGGTAAAAAGACGCTAGCGACTGCGCAAGACGCTGTGCAAAAAAGTGCACTGGAGCTTGAGAGAGTGCTTCACAGTCATTGGTCATCACTAAATCAGGGGTAAGTAAAACATGGCAATTAAAACGTCTGAACTAAATGCGAAACTGTTTGGTAAAGCGAATAAGCGACGTGCAACCACCCCGCAAGAAGCCCAAACGGCAGCGAAAGAACAAGCGCAAATAATCGAATTGGCGGTTGCGGGAGAAGAGTTAGTCACTTTCGAACTGGTCAGGATTCCCGCTGATCAAGTAGCGGAAAAGACGATTGTTTTTACGCAGAATGCGCGTGAACAAGCTTTTCTGAATGAGCATGCTCTATCTGATGTATTGAGTACATTACGTGAGCGTGGTCAGCAATATCCTGCGGTTGGTCGTAAAACCGCTGGGGGCAAAATTGAAGTCCTTGATGGCAGCCGTCGTCGAATGTCTTGTATCTTGGCGGGTAAAGAATTTTTGGTTTATGTCGCTGAAGACATAAACTCGGAACATGCGAAGTTTCTTTCGGATGTGGCAAACGCGCACAAGCCGCTTTCTCTTTATGAGAAGGGTAAAGAGATGCAAGCGAAGCTGGATAATGGTGAAGCGGAAGACCAAAAAGCTTTAGCCAAGATATTTCAATGCAGTGAGGCCCTAGTAAGTGGTGCTCTAAAAGCAGCGGCTTTGCCACTTGAGCTATTGCAAGCTTATCCAAATGTGGTTGAATTAGGTCGTCCAACCATAGTTAAATTGCATAAACAATTTAATGAACTCGATGCAAAGCAACAAGCAAATTTGTTGGAAAAGTGTCAATCCGAAGATGGATTTGTTTGGCAGCGTAGTAGCGTACAAGGTGTTGCCCGATTGACGAAAGAAGTCACAGAGACAATTGAGTCTTGGATACAAGAGTTGTTGCCACCTAAGCGCACTGAGCATGTAAAAATTGATCTGATCAAAGGCCGCGTAAGTTACAGTCGTAAAGGCAGTAATTTAGCGCTTAATTTGAAAAAGGTGGATGATGCTACGGTGCAAGAAATATTAGATTTTATTCAATCTAAGCTTGATTAAGCATCCATCATGTAAAGACTAAAAAACCCGCCACGGCGGGTTTTTTAGTAACTAAGTCTATTCAGTTCGAATCTATTGATTTCTTAAACGCTGCCAGTATTTTTCGTAGATAGCGAGCGCTTCAGGCCCAACATCATTAATGAATTCCCCTTTAGCCATATCTTCATCGGCTGGAAAAATCGTTGGATTGTCGCGAAGTTCTGCTGGAAGCAACGCTCGGCCGCTTTTTGTTGCCGATGCATAACCTAAGCTATTCACAATCTCAGCTTGGTTCTCTGCTTGATACATGAAGTTGATGAATTTATGCGCCAACGCTTTGTTGTGGCTGCCTGATGGAATAGTAAAGTTATCCATCCACAAGACTGCGCCTTCTTCCGGCATTACAAATTTTAGCTCTGGCATCTCAACTTGGCCTTGGTAGGCATTCCCGTTCCATTGCATCCCTAACGCTGCTTCACCTGAGACATAAGGCACATGTGGCGCATCAGAGTTATACAACAGTACATTATCTTTTAACGCGACCAATGATTGGTAGGCTTTTTCAATCTCTTTTTCATTTTTTGTATTAATACTGAAGCCATTTAAGATCAGCGCCATACCAAAGACATCGCGAATATCGTCAATCAGCATCACTTGTTGGCTATATTTCTTATCCCACAAATCAGCCCAGCGAGAGATACCTTCTGGTACTAATGCTTCGTTATAGCTGAGGCCAGTGATCCCCCAAATATAGGGCAGGGAATAACTATTTTTGGGATCGTGTGCTTGGCCGAGTAGTGAAGGCATGGCATCTTTCATGTTCGGGATTTGTGCATGATCCAGCTCGGTTAGTAACCCTTCACGTCCCATTTTTTCAATGAAATACGCTGAGGCAAAAACCACATCATAACCGCCACCTTTGAGCAACTTGAGCTTGGTATACATTGACTCGTTATTTTCAAAGGTCGAATAGTTAATCGTTACCCCTTCCTGCTGCTCAAACTGCTTGAGGGATTTTTCTGGAAGATATCCTCCCCATGCATAAACGTTGAGTGTTTTGTTGTCTGCGCTTACGTGTGAAGAAGTTAGAGCTGCTGCCAAAACCAATCCTTTGATGAAAGTTTTCATTGCATTTGAATTCCTTAAATAGCCCAGAAGTGTACTGGGGTGTAGGTGAATAATTAGTTAAAAATGGTCACGATTAAAGCAAATATAATTTGTCGTAAAGAAAAATATTTTTAACGACGCACAGTGATTATAGCGGCTGTGCTACCATTGCGTTTCAGCGAGGTGGCGTAAATATGAACATGATAGCGGCTTATTTAGATGATTTGATGGTGCAGGCTGAGAATAGCCTATGGCGTATGGGGCTCTTAATCCGTGGTGAGCCTCAATGGCAACAACACGTGCTTATGCATTTTCTCGCAAAAAATGAGGGGCAAGCCATATTTCAGTTAGGTGGAGAACCGTTACCATGCGTTCGTTATGCCCCCTTCAACAAAGGGCAGCAGTTTCTTGGTCAAGAATGCCATTTACTTATTTGTGACAATCACCATGGTTTTGATGCGAACAGTTTCAGTGCTGCGCTGGGTTCACTGGTCGGTGGTGGGTTACTGTTGATCATTGAAGCCCCTCAGCGTAACGACTCTTTTGCTGAGCGCTGGTTAACGCGAGCGTTCGAACAGCTTGTTGTTATAGAACAGAATCAACCTTGCCCTCCTTTACCCGTTTATCCACGAGTCAGCTCTCAATCACCGATTTATGAACAGCAAGTTGATGCGGTTTCAGCAATTCTTCGTGTGATGGATGGGCATCGCAAGCGACCATTGGTTCTCACTGCCGATCGGGGACGAGGGAAAAGTAGTGCGCTTGGTATTGCTGCGGCTAAATTGATGGCGTCTCGTTCATTAGATATTGTGGTCACGGCACCCTCAATCCATGCCGTAGCGCCGATATTTGAACATGCGGCTAAAGGTTTAGCAGGCGCTCGCGTCACCAGACAATCCCTTACTTGGCAAAACTCGTCATTGACGTTTGTGGCACCTGATGAGCTGATTTTGCATCGGCCACAATGTGATCTCCTATTGGTAGATGAAGCGGCCGCGCTGCCTTTATCAATGTTAAAAAACTGGGTTGAACACTATCATCGTGCGGTCTTCTCTACCACCATTCATGGCTACGAAGGGTGTGGGAGAGGGTTCACGCTTAAGTTTCAAACTTGGTTAGCACACCATCGAGCTGGGACTCGAACTCTCCATTTAGATCAGCCGATCCGTTGGCGTCAGGGTGATCCGTTAGAAGCGTGGCATTACGATACTTTCCTCCTTCGCTATGATTTAGCTACATTGCCGACGATGACATCAGAACAGTTAGCGACACTTAACATTGAGCATCTGGATAAGGCTCAACTCATTGCCAACCCGACACGCTTAGCCGCTATTTTTTCGTTATTAGTGAATGCTCATTACCAGACATCACCAAACGATCTATTTCATTTTTTAGCGGACGATAAAGTTCAGCTAGTTGCTGCAATGGTAGGCGAGGTTTGTGTCGGTTGTTTGCTGACAGTACGTGAAGGTGGGCTTTGTAACGCTTTAGTGGAAGAGATCCAACGAGGAAAGCGACGTCCTAAAGGTCATCTAGTTCCTGTTTGCTTAGCTAATCAAGTTGGTATTACGCAGGCAGCGCAGAGTGTTTGCCAGCGCATCATGCGTATTGCAGTTCATCCCGAATTACAAAATCAAGGGTTGGGCAGCCGCTTGATTGAAGCGTGCATGCTGGAAAATGATGCCGACTATTTAGCGACGAGTTTTGGCGTAACGAGCGATTTAATGGCTTTTTGGGCTAAGAACCAATTTGTTCCGATAAAACTAGGGAGCCACAGAGACAGTGCGAGTGGCTGTTTTTCCTTAATCATGGTTCAAGCGAAAAAATTGGATTGGTTAACTCGGGCAGAACAGATTTTCGAACAGCATTTCATTTTCTCTCTATCTGATTCTTTACAAAGTTTAGAGCCGGCTTTGGTTCGGACCACCTTGTCATTGGTCCGAGATCGTGTCGCATGCGCGGATTTAAATGAAGTTAATTTCCTACCTTATTCATTGCTGCGTTGTTACGCACAAGGCGGTGCGGATTATGAGAGTGTGAGTGTATGGATTCATCGGCTAATTACTTCATTGGATAAAGCTGCTCTATCACTGTTATCTGATGTACTTATTGCCAAAGTATTGCAAAGGAAAAGCTGGCAAGAGTGTGCCAGCCAATTAAACTTCACTGGCCGGAAAATGATTGAGGCTACCCTCCGTCATGACCTCAATCGACTATTAGATGATTTACACTGTAAAGTGGATCATTCAACGCAATGAACTGCAGCCAATTTACAGTGTAAAGCGTGAATAATGTAAGAGCAGACACCTTCTCCAGATGTACTGTGCTTGTCATATGAGAAAAAAGTCCTACTACTTACGTCTTAAGAGTAGGATTTTTTTGTTCTAGTCACAGAATAAAAAAATCCAAACTATATTAATGAGTTAACCATACGGTCCCCCTTATTGTGAGGTTTTTATTTTTGTTCCTAACGTGTTCAATCATTTGCTTAATGAGTATTCCCTCCTACACTCAAAGTCAGGTGTTCTCCTAAAAAATAGAATATAAATAGTACGTAAGGATGAGATATGGATTTTTTGTTGGCGGAGTCTTTGGAAATTTCAACGGTACTAGATTCCAAAGCAAATTATCTTCAATGGCTAAGCCTAACTCCTCCTTTAACGATAGATGCATCACGAGTTAATAGCGTGGATGCTGCCGGTCTGCAACTGCTTGCTTCTTTGTTTATGACAGCAGAGCGAGCTGGAATTGAGATCACTTTAGTTAACGCAACAAACACGCTCAATGAAGGTATTGCGCTACTGGCTTTAGAAAGCTTGTTCGCAGAGTAATGATATTTTGCAAGGAAGGGGCTATGACAAAGATCCTCGCGGTTGATGATTCGGTTTCAATTCGTCAAATGCTAAGCCATACATTGAAAGATGCAGGCTATGAAGTTGAAACTGCTATTGATGGAAGTGATGCATTACGTAAGGCACAACAAACCAAATTTGATGTTGTTATTTCGGACGTCAACATGCCAGTGATGGGTGGTTTTGAGTTAGTTAAAGCGATTCGTGGTAATGCTCAATATAAGTTTATTCCTATTTTGATGTTAACCACCGAAACGAGTATGGAAAAGAAACAAGAAGGAAAACTCGCTGGAGCTACAGGATGGTTGGTTAAACCGTTCAACCCTGAGACGCTATTGAAAACACTAAAACGGGTCATATAGAACACCGTATTTTATTAGAAGCTTCATTCGTTAAACGACGTTAACTGGCAGGAAGAGCTATGGCTTTAGACATGGAACTGTTGCGCAAGATGTTTTACGAAGAGTGTCGTGAAAATCTTGAAGTGCTTGAAAATGTACTGCTTAATCTTGACCCTAATCAGGTTGAGAAAGAGACTATTAATACCATTTTTCGGGCTGCCCATTCGATTAAAGGTGGCGCGGCGACCTTTAGTTTACTGGATATCAGTGAATTTACCCACTCTGTCGAAGCGTATCTTGACCTCGTCCGTAACGAAAAATCAACTCTCACCGCTCAAAGTGTGGACATTTTACTGAAAAGCGGTGATTGCATTCGCAATATGCTCGCGGGGCATGAGAGCCATGATGAGGTTGATAGTGAGCTTCAGCAGAGAGTCAGCCAGTCACTGCATGCTTTACTTACCGATAATTCAGTGGCTGGACATGAACTAGCAGACCATCACACGCTTGACGCCGAAGATGAACAGACGTTATCGCTCTTAAAGGCTTCTGACAACGAGAACCACTTAGGCTGGAAAGTCGTTTTTATTCCGCATAGGGAACTTTATTTCAGTGGTAATGATCCACTTCGGTTGCTGCGAGAGCTTTATGAACTGGATGATCAGTGCAGGGCGGAAGCTCAGCTTGAACACCTTCCCGAATTGGCGGAAATAGAGGCTGAGCTTTGTTATTTAAGCTGGACTATTTTCCTCAGTAGCCAAGTGCAAGAGAGTGATATTCGCGAAATTTTTGAATGGGTTGAAGATGAATGTGACTTAATTGTTGAACCTTTAGTACAAGAATCGACGACCCAAGGTATGATCAGCGAGAGTGAGGAATCTCCGGCCGAGGTGCCACCTACGTTTCATGCGAACGCTGTTCCCCCTACCGCATCTGCAGAGCAAGTTGATCTCATAAAACCCATCGATCTCATAAAATCAATAGAGTCTACGCCCGCTGCTGCGCCCAAAGTGGCGAAAGCAGAATCCAGCGTAAGCTCTATTCGCGTCGATATTGAGAAAGTCGACAGCCTGATTAATTTGGTTGGGGAACTTGTTATCACCCAATCAATGCTGACCGAAATCGGTAACGATTTCACCATGGATAAATTAGAAAAGTTGCAAGCAGGCCTAGTTCAGCTTTTGCAAAACAGTAAAGATTTACAAGAAAATGTGCTCAATATTCGCATGCTGCCGATGAGCTTTGCTTTTAGCCGCTTTCCTCGCCTTGTGCGAGACTTGTGCGGCCGACTTGAAAAAAAAGTAGAACTGAACATCATTGGCGAGCACACCGAGCTCGATAAAACCGTCCTTGAACGTATTGTTGATCCATTGGTCCATTTAGTCAGAAATGGTATTGACCACGGAATTGAGCAGCCACACATTCGCCTTGAACAAGGCAAACCAGAAATCGGCACCATTGAACTACATGCTTATCATCAAGGTGGCTCGATAGTGATCGAAGTGAAAGATGATGGCGCGGGGATAAACTGTGAAAGAATATTTCAAAAGGCGCTAGAAAAAGGTGTATTACCTAAAGATACACGGCGTGAAGATATCACCGACAAACAGATCCTTAACCTTATTTTTGCCGCAGGGTTTTCAACAGCAGAACAAGTGTCTGATATTTCAGGTCGTGGCGTCGGTATGGATGTTGTAAAACGTAATATCGAAGAGTTGGGTGGGCATATTGATGTCGAATCCACATTAGGTAAAGGCAGCCATTTCACTATCTGTTTACCACTCACTTTAGCCATCCTCGATGGGCAATTGATCAAAGTAGGCGGGGAAGTTTACATCATCCCACTGCTCACCATTATCGAATCTATCCAAATCAACTTAGCTAATGTGAAGTATGCCGCCGGTGGGGTTGAGCTGTACCGGCTTCGTGACGAAAACATTCCTATCTTACGTCTGCAAGATGAACTGGAAATGGGATCAAGTGGTGCTTTGCCCGATAGAATACTCTGCTTTGTTGAAGCCGCTGGGTGTCGCGTTGGCTTATTGATTGACGAGCTGCTAGACCAGCAGCAAGTGGTTATAAAGAGCTTGGAGTCAAATTACTGCAAAGTGGCAGGCATATCAGGAGCTACGATTTTGGGAGATGGTTCCGTTTCGCTCATTTTAGATATTCAAGGGTTAATCTCCACGTACTCGAATCGACGTTCAAGTTTATCTCCCAAGATTATTGCCGCTTAGTGAAGGTGACAGAGAAGAGCCATGGAATATGATTATTCACCAAATCATCAACAAGAGAATCAAACACAGAGTGTTTTGAATGCTGTTTATGAAGAAAGAAGCTGTGAGGCCGATTTTCTGAGTTTCCGGTTAGCGAATGAGTTGTACGGGGTAGCAATTCAAGATGTTGAAGAGATTCGAGTATGGGAGCCACCTACGCCTATTCCTCGCGCGCCTAGCTTTGTGAAAGGTGTGATTAATTTACGCGGCATGATTGTGCCTATTATCGATCTGCGTCTTCGATTTGGCATGGAGGCTTGTGGCTACTTTCCCACGACTGTGGTGTTGGTACTTCGTAGCCTGCAACAAGAGCGGCCTCGTATTATGGGCTTAGTCGTTGATGCAGTGAGTGACGTGATTGGTCAGGGAGATAATGTGCTGTTTCCTGCCGTGGGGGAAACGCCTGCCGCTGCGTATTCGCTCGGTTTGCTCAATGTTGGCGAAGAGGTCATGTCACTGCTCGATACCCAAGGGCTCCTTGATATGCACCGAATACTGAGTGAGGAACCCTGATGTCTAAACAAGAGTTTCTTAGTTTCGTGCTTGATAACGATGAGTACGCTGTGCCAATCCTTGAGGTCCGAGAAGTTCGCGGCTGGAGTGATGTGCGCTCTGTACCCAATGCACCGGATTACTTAGTTGGCTTACTCAATATTCGTGGTGAGTACGTACCGATTGTTGATCTTCGAATTCGTTTTCATCTGCCACCTGCACAGATTGGGGCCACGACAGTTGTTATCGTTTTGAATGACGCGCAACGCAATCCGCTCGGCATTATTGTCGATGGTGTTTCAGAAGTGTATGACTTAGCCGCTGAAGAGATAAAACCTGTACCAGCCTTATCCACCACGGTTGAACCACAATTTATGAAGGGAATTGCTAGTGTGGCTAACGGTCATTTGATCCTAATTAATATCGAGACCCTTTTTGATGTACCTGGGTTAAATCAGACATTCGTAGAAGACGCTATTTTGTGAGGGAATACTCATGGCATTTTGGAACCGCAAACCAGAACCAAAAAAATTTGTTGAGCAGATAGAAGATCCATTGGTCGATGAGAATGAAGGGCTCTCCAATCAGCAGCTTCTTTCTGCTCTTAATGCAGCAAAAACCGCATTGATGATGATTAACCGAGATTTTCAAATCACCTATCTCAATAAGCAGTCATTGATTCTACTCAAGCAGCATGAAGTGCTTTTTCAAAGTGTCTGGCCTGATTTTAAAGCTGAAGAGTCGTCATTGATTGGCTACTGCATCGATGGTTTTCATGTCGATCCACAGCATCAACGCCAAATGTTGTCGAATCCAGCCAACTTGCCTTTCACTACCATGATTACTATTAAAGGAGTGAAGATCGAGCTTAATGTTGGCGCCATTATTGATGAAGACGGTATTTATATCGGGAACACATTAGAGTGGCGTGATGTCACTCAAGAGATTGCAAAAGAGCAAGAAATTGGCCGCTTAGCTTCGGCAGTCGAGGGAATGACAACAAACCTAATGATGGCCGATAAAGAGGGTATTATTCAATACTTAAACCCTTCATTGACCAAGTTGATGCGTACAAGAGAAAGTGAGTTGAGGACAGTATTAACAAGCTTTGACGTCAATAATCTGGTCGGACAAAATATCGATATCTTTCATAAAAACCCGGGCCATCAACGTAGCATTATTGCCAACCCTGATCGTTTGCCATTTTCATCCAACATCAAAGTGGGGGCGCTGCAATTTAATTTAACTTGTATTGCGATGCACAATCACAAAGGGGAATACATTGGCCCTGCATTGCAATGGATTGATATTACCGAACAACAAGATGGTCAATACCAAGTAGAGAGCCTCATTCAAAAAGCGATCGCAGGGCAGTTGAATGAACGAATTGATACCACTGTGTACAGCGGATTTATGCGGGAGCTGGGCGAGGGGATTAATAACTTGCTTGATACCTTAGTTTCACCGCTGGCTCAGTGTATTGACGTCATGAGTAAAGTGGCGGATGGCGATTTGAATACCAAGATGGAAGAGGGTAGCCAAGGTGAGTTTGGTCAACTGCAAAATGCGGTCAATACCTCGATTGCTAACCTGCGCGATATGGTTGAAAAAATCACCATTTCTTCTGCCAGAGTGGCTACGGCGTCAACGGAAATCGCGCAAGGCAATAATGATTTGAGCCAACGGGTGGAAGCTCAAGCATCCAATTTAGAAGAAACGGCCGCCAGTATGGAAGAGATGACAGCGACCGTGCGCCAAAATGCAGATAACGCCAAAGGTGCGAACGATCTAGCGAGTGATGCTGCCAAAAAAGCCAGTAAAGGTGGTGAAGTGGTGGGGCAAGCGATCTCGGCCATGTCGGAAATTAATCGTTCGAGTAAGAAGATTGCCGATATTATTGGAGTGATAGACGAGATAGCCTTTCAAACCAATTTATTGGCTTTGAACGCAGCGGTAGAAGCGGCAAGAGCCGGAGAACAAGGGCGTGGGTTTGCTGTTGTTGCTGGAGAGGTTCGGAACCTTGCGCAGCGCAGCGCAGCAGCGGCGAAAGAGATTAAAGGGCTGATTAAAGATAGTGTTGAGAAAGTAGAAGAGGGATCGCGTTTAGTTGATGAGTCAGGAGCAACATTGAATGAGATTGTGGACGCTGTAGCAAAAGTATCTGATCTCATCGCCCAAATTGCATCATCAAGTATTGAACAATCGACGGGCATTGACGAAATCAATCGTGCAATTACAGCCATGGATGAGATGACGCAGCAAAATGCCTCTCTTGTTGAACAAACCTCTGCGGCCAGCCAATCGTTGAAAGATGAAGGGAAAGAGCTGATTAGCTTGATGAGCTATTTCACCACCGATGACAACATCAAAACGTTCGAGCCCAAAAGAACACCCATCTCCGCCCATCAACCCAAACCCAAGGTCAAGAAAGTGGCAGGCATTAAAGCCACCAATAACGTTGCCAATTCTGGGCTCAACCTCAATGAGGATGGAGATGAATGGGAAGAGTTCTAACAGATAGCCATCCAATCATGATGAACAATGACCAAGAATTTGAACTCACCGCAAAGGATTTCAAATTCATCCAGTGGTTTATGCACAAAACGGCCGGCATTTACTTGTCGGATGCGAAGCGAGCGATGGTTTACGGCCGTTTGAGCCGTCAGATGCGTCGACGGGGGATTCAGCGTTTCTGTGATTACAAGGAGCTTATTGAGCATAATGAGCAAGAGCGGATCCACTTCATCAATGCGTTAACGACTAACAAAACCCAGTTTTTTCGCGAGTATCACCACTTTGAGTTTTTAGAAAAAGTACTGCTCGATGAGTGGCGATCACAGGGCGTGCGTCATCCTAAAATTTGGTCTGCTGGCTGCTCTAGTGGTGAAGAGCCATACAGCTTTATTGCGTCGTTATACAGCAGCGGTTTATTTGATTTCGCAGACAATGTTGATATCTACGCAACAGATTTAGACACACAGGTTTTGGCACATGCGCAAGCGGGCATTTATACCGATGAGGCTGTGGTTACTATTCCACAGCACTATCTTAAAAAGTGCTTTGTAAAAGGGCGCGGTATCAAACAGGGAAAAATAAAAATCGCCAGTCAATTACAACGTTTTGTCCATTTTCAGCAACTGAATTTATTATCTCCTTGGACGCTACCTAAGAATTTAGACCTCATTTCGTGCCGAAACGTGATGATCTACTTTGATAAACCCACGCAGGAGGCTTTGATCGAAAGGTTCTATGAATGGTTGAAACCGAATGGGATTTTATTTTTGGGTCATTCAGAAAGTGTGGGGCGCTGTGCTGATGTTTTTCATCATCTCGGCCACACCATTTACGTGAAAAAATGAGGAACAATGAATGACCTCGTTGGCGATGCATTTGGCAACCGACAATCGGAATTTCAGTCGATTTTATCATCCCCAACAAAAAGTGGATTGGGTAAAGGTTTTGCCCGGTGGGTTGTACTGTACGATGCGACAAGAGGTCATTTGTACCGGTTTAGGTTCTTGCGTTACCGCCTGTATGTGGGACCAAGCGGCCAAAGTTGGGGGGATGAACCATTTTTTATTGCCTTTTGATCAGCATTCACAAATTGATCACTGGCATCCTGATGATATTGCCTCAACCGCCTCTCGTTATGGTTGCTATGCGATGGAGCTACTGATTAATCAGTTGATCAAAATGGGGGCTGAGCGTCAGCGCTTACGAGTAAAACTCTTTGGTGGAGCACAAATGCTGGGTTTTAAAGCCATGATTGGCCAGAAAAACATAGATTTCATCAAAAACTATGTTGAGCAAGAAAGGCTTATTGTCGAAGCCAGTGACTTGGGGGGGGACGAACCGAGAAAAGTCATTTTCGAACCCATGACAGGTAAAGTGTGGCTAAAAAGAATTCCATTGACCGAAGTGAGCCGGTTAAGTTTTCAAGAAAAGGTTTATGCCACACAGTTGGATCGTAAAGCGCATAAAGAGAGTGATGATGTGGAGCTATTTAAATGAAAAAAATCAAAGTGCTGATTGTCGATGATTCTCCCGTTTTTAGAGCACTGCTCTGCGAGCTGATTAATGCTGACCCTATGTTAGATGTCGTCGCAATGGCACAAGATCCTTACCAAGCCCGAGAGCTTATCAAGCAGCACAACCCTGATGTGCTAACGCTAGATATTGAAATGCCAAAAATGAATGGCGTGCAATTTTTAAAAAATATTATGCGGTTACGCCCTATGCCGGTAGTGATGATTTCAACCTTGACCCAGCATGGCGCTCAAGCCACGTTAGAAGCATTAGAGCTTGGTGCAGTGGATTACTTCCCTAAACCGTCGGTCGAAAACACGGCTGAAATGGCAAGTTATAGGGAGCTGGTGAACGACAAAATAAAAATGGCGGCAGGGGCAAATGTCGTTCAATCGCATCATTCTGCGGCGGTTAATCAGGTCGAACTGATAGCGGCTAGCCACCAAGAGGCGCGTTATCAGTTGATCGCGATTGGAGCCTCAACGGGCGGAACAGAAGCATTAAAAAGCATATTCTCTGTTTTACCAGCAGGGTTGCCACCGATCGTGATCACTCAGCATATCAGTGCGATGTTTACTCGCCCCTTTGCAGAGCGTTTGAATCTTTGTAGCGCCGTAGAGGTGAGAGAGTTGTCCGCTAATCAAGCACCTTTAGTGAATGGATGCGCTTATGTTGCTCCCGGAGATAAGCATCTGATGGTGATAAAAAAAGGCACTCACCTTTACTGTCAAGTTGACGATAGACCTGCGGTCAATCGTCATAAACCCTCAGTAGATGTGATGTTTGATACGGTTGCTGAAAATGTGGGAGACAAAGCCATCGGTATCCTCTTAACCGGGATGGGTAAAGATGGAGCGCAAGGCATGCTCAAAATGAAGTTGTGTGGCGCATTGACTTTAGCTCAAGACGAAAAAACATCAGTGGTGTGGGGAATGCCCAAAGCGGCAGTAGAGATTGGCGCAACACAGAATATCAAAGCGTTAAATGCCATACCACAATGGATTTGTGATGAGCTCTATCGCTAGTGTTGTCTCATTAAATAAGCTCAACATAGAGAAGCAAGGAATGGGTGATGATAAATAAAACAGTGACACCAAAAGCAAAATATATTTTAGCTTTAGTTTTGCAGCTAATGGCCCTTTTTGCCGTCATGCTTCACTCCCCTAATTTATGGAGCATGGGGCTAATGATTTTTGCGGCAGCAATACCTTGGCTAGTATTGTCTATGAATTTTAGTGAACAAAACAAAGCTGAAGCCAACCAAAATAAGGTTGAAGAAGAGTCCACTCTTGAAACGCAGCAACATCTACAGAGTATTGAAAAACTGTTCAAAGAGACGCTACCTAAAGTGAGTAGCCCTTTAACCATGCAGCACACCGTGATTGAAGGTTCAGTAGAGACATTAAATAACGCATTTTTTGGCTTGCAAGATATCAGCCAAAAACAGAGTCACGTCTCAAGTACCTTGGTCAATAACTTATTGGCAAACCAAGGCAGCGAATATGATCTCACCACCGTACTACCAAAGACTGAGGCGATTATTGATGGTTTTGTACAAATTCTGATTGATATTTCGGAGAAAAGTATTTCAGCGGTACACAGCATTCACGACATGTCAGAAAAATTGGATATGGTCTTTAAACTGTTAAATCAAGTGAGAAGCCTATCGGAACAGACCAACTTATTGGCGCTGAATGCGGCGATTGAAGCAGCGCGAGCGGGCGAGGCCGGGCGAGGCTTCGCTGTCGTGGCTCAAGAGGTGCGCGACTTGTCGGTTAAAGCAAGAACGCTGAATACTCAAATTGAATCAGAAATTAATGTTGCTCAACAAACAGTACAAAGAGCAAACAAAACCGTTGGCGAAATGGCATCGATAGATATGACTCACGTTATTGAGTCGAAAGAGAAAGTGGACCACATGCTGCGTGGTGTCCAACAAGTGAATATAGAAATAGAGCAAGAAGTGCAAAAAATTCAAGAATTAGGACAAGAATTAACCCAGCAAGTGAGTAATGGCGTCCGTGCCCTTCAATTTGCTGACATTGTGGTTCAACAAAGTGATTATGCGCATGCGTCTATTGATTATTTGCAAGAAGCAAATGAGCTATTGAACGCTTTACTAACACAAAGCATGACTAAAGCAGCATGGGCAGAACAACTTCACCAATTGACAGAGCGCCTGCACAATCGAAGTGGTCCCGCCGCAATCCAAACTAATATGGACGAAGGCGAAGTCGAGCTTTTCTAGGAGGGAGTACGATGAGTATAGAAACTGAAATAGATAGCAATGCGAAACACATTACTATCGCGATTGAGGGTGCTTTTGGCTTTAACCTAGTTAAAGAATTTCGTAATAGTTATTCACCCTATCGAGGTTTTAGATTCACCATTGATTTACGCAAGGTGGACTATATTGACAGTGCTGGTCTTGGAATGCTGCTCAATATGCAGAAATATCTTGAGCAAAGTGATGGCATGATCCGAATTACCAATACCTTACCCCAAATAAGGAAAATCTTACTGATTTCTCGATTTGATAAAAAATTTAGTATCGAATAATGCTTAAGGAGTGAGCCGATGCGCGTAACGATTGTTGATGACCATAAATCAAATAGAGAGCTCTGTCGGTTTATTTTATCGCCTATTGTTGAGCACATAGATACCTTCGAAAATGGCGCTGATGCTGTTGAGGCGATGCTCGTCATGGACGTCTTACCCGACGTTATTTTGTTGGATGTGATGATGCCAGTTAAAGATGGTTTCACCACCGCAAAAGAGATCCGCGACTCTTTTCCAAATCACCATATCCCCATTATATTTTTGACCGTGCTTGATGATCATGATTCGTTTGAACGTTGCTTATCGCTGGGCGATGATTTTATTCTTAAACCAGTAGAGCGAAGCGTACTGCTCGCTAAAGTGCAGGCTCATTACCGTATTGTGAAAATGCATAATGAAGTCACTCAACAGCGAGATAAACTCAATTATTTCAACGAACAAGTACAATATGACTATGCCATCGCCGAATCCATTTTCACCAACTTAATGGAGGAGATGAGTGCAAAAGTCAGCAATATCTATGGCATCAGTTATATCTCCACACCTTCGACCATTTTTAATGGTGATCTCATCATTGTGGCGAACCGACCCTATGGTGGCGTCTACATCATGATCGCCGATGCCACTGGGCATGGATTACCTGCCGCGATTTCAACGATCCCTGCTACGCGTACTTTTTTTTCAATGGCTGAAAAAGGGATGTCGCTTGGCGAAATGGTCGCAGAACTTAATAGTGCGCTAGTAAAGTTTTTGCCTGTTGGCATGATGCTTGCCGCCAGTGTATTTGAGATACGAGCCAACGGCTTCGAGGTTTCGTGGTGGGGAGGTGGTTTGCCTGATGGTTATTTACTGGATGAAGAGAGCAACATCGTTCGTCGTCTCGTTTCCACACATATGCCGTTGGGAGTTCTGGATGCTGATGAATTTGAAGTAAATTTAGTTCATCTCAAATTAAAACCTAACCAAACTATCCTCTGTTATACAGACGGTATTACCGAAGCGATGAATGAAAACGGGGAGCAATTTGGCCAGTTGCGACTCGAACAAGTTTTGCAACGGAACGGTAAGACTCAGATTTCAGATTTGTACGATGAAGTGTGCCAGTTTTCCAATCGTGGCCATGGTGATGATCTCTCAATTCTTTCAATGACATTTCCAATTACCAATAATAATGAAATATTAGCGTCGCAAAAAAAACAGTTTCTTAGCCATATACCAATGCAAAGCCATCTCTTTTTTCCTGCTTCAATTCTTAAAAAGATTTCAATTATGGTCGAGATGCGTAACATTGTTCGCGGTTTTATCAGTGGTGGTGAGCATCTTGACCTCGTTTGCTCTGTATTGTCAGAACTGTTTGCCAATGCCATTGAGCATGGGTTATTAAAACTTAATTCTTCACTAAAAGATGACCCAGATGGATTTCTCACTTTTTACCAACGACGTGAAGAGTGTATGGATGAGTTAGATGAATCGTTATGGATTAAACTAGACATTGATTATGACCCAACGGTGGGACAATTGAGCTTTTCACTTGAGCATAATGGCGAAGGCTTTGATTACCAACATACGGTTGCAGACGGCAACTGTACACACGGTCGAGGGATTATGTTGGTCTCTAAATTGTGTGAGTCATTGGAATATTCAAAAGATGGTTGCACTGTTAAGGTGACTTACGCCTTTAACAGTAAACATGATTTTCCGATATTGTCTGAATACTGAACAGATTATTTACACTGTAAAATTCCGCGTAACTCATTCTTTCGTTTATTTTTAGGTTATGTGGTTCGTTTCGTCGTGACTAAGTGATGTAGCCCTTAATTTGGTTGCCTAAAGATTTAGTCCATACTGTAAATTGTATACACTGCCATACGAACGGAATCTAACCATATGGGTTAAGTAGTATGTGGAAACGCTTAATTTCGCTTTCAGAGGACAAAAAACAAGTCATTGCCCAGCTGCCTGGGACGGAGTCCATCGACAAAAATTTTGACCAAGCAGGCTTGAAAGAAGCATTGTTTGAGTTATCTGCATCGACATTTTTCTTAAATGAAACTGAAGTTACCCGCTTTATCAACTGTGCAAAAGAGGGGAAGGGTGAAGCATTCTCTGGAATCACCATTGCAGAGAAGAAGAACGCTTCGGTTGAGATTGAATTTAGTGATCGAGATATGTTAGCCAGCATGGTCGTGACGGGTGCATACGGGGGCAGAGCATTGCGCGGTAGTGAGTTGGTGTATGCATTGGCTCATTCCCATGTGACAAAAGGCATCAACAAACTGGCTTTAAAGAAAGTGTTAATGGTAAGTAATACCTTGAAGCCAGGGGAAGTATACACTCAACCTGTTGCGCAGGGGCGCGAACCCATTCAAGGTAAAGACGCACAATTTATTCCTTTGGTTGAGGATGTCAGTAAGCGCGTGTTAGCACCGACCAAAAAGCAAGGACAGAATAAAATTGATATGCGCAACTTAGGTGAAACCATCACTGTTGGTCAAGATGATGAAGTGATGCGTCGAATTCCTGCAACAAAAGGAACGCCAGGCTATACCGTGCAGGGAAAAGTGCTGGATCCTAAACCAGGTAAAGACTCGGCCTTAGTTGCAGGAAAGGGGTCTTACATCTCACCCAATGACCCGAATGTGCTACTGGCCAGTCAAGCGGGCATGCCTATCCTGAAAAGTAAAACGGTTGATGTCGATAACGCTTTATGTTTAAACAACGTCAGTGTAGCAACTGGCCACGTGAAATTTAAAGGATGTGTTGTCATCACGGGCGATGTCGAGCCTGGGATGATCGTGAGAGCGACGGGCTCAATCACCATCGGTGGGTTTGTTGAGTCTGCTGATGTTCAAGCCCAAGGTAATATTGATGTTGGTAAAGGCATTATTGGCCATACGGTGTTTGATGATGAAGCAAGAACGTGCATTATCAAATCAGGAGGCTCTATCACGGCTAACTATGCTCAATTTAGCGAACTGCAAGCGGCAGATGACATCAATTTAGCGGTTCACAGCATGAGCAATGAATTACGCTGTGGCAATGATCTAAAAGTATTAGATAGTAAAGAGAAGCAAGGCACACTCAGCGGTGGTCACGCGAAAGTTGGTGGTAAGATCGTTTGCTTCAATCTAGGCGTTGAAGGCGATACTGCCACGGCTGTGCAGGCTTTTGCTCGTTATGCTGTGTATAAAGAACGGGTCGCGAAACACAAAGAACATTATAAACAAGCGCAAGAAGCGACGATGGAAGTGATCCGCCGTGAGATTGAATTTAAGAAAAAGCCTAAAGCGGAACGCTCGGAAGAGGAACTGCTAAAAATTGATGAATTTAAGAAACAGACTAATGATCGTTTAGAAAAAGCAAAATTGGCGTTGGATATGCTGGGAGAGGAGTTTGAGCAATTGCTCGAAATGAATACGATCGAAGTCAAAAATAAAGTTTATACCCATGTTTCGGTGCAATTTGATGATGAGCGGATCATCACCAAGCGGGCTCATGGCGCTAGTATCTTCTCATTTAACCAGTATGAGATTAAATGTGCTTCGATGCTTGAAGATGAAGATGTCGGAGGGATCTAACATCCTTATCTCAGAGTGCTAAGCAAAAAACGAGGCATTTTGCCTCGTTTTTTGCTGATCATGTTATTTCTAGTAAGGTGGCTATTGCACTGATCTCACTTTGCCCTGTTTGAGATCGTTTAACACCATCGATTTAGGACCATCGGCAATGACACAGCCTTTCTCCATCACAATGACGCGATCAACCACATCGAGCATTGACGTTTTATGAGTAATTAATATTAACGTCTCACTTGGTGTCAATTGAGACAGTTGATGTTTGATGTGCATTTCAGAGCGATTGTCCATGGCGCTGGTGGGCTCATCAAGTAGCAAAACGGGTGGGCGTCCGAGCAGTGCACGAGCAATGGCTACCGCTTGCCTCTGACCACCAGACAACAACAAGCCGCCTTCACCCACTTGTCGTTCTAACCCTGCTGGATCTTGCTGTGTGAACGCGGTAACTCCCGCTCGGTTGGCAGCATCCATCACATCTCTATCATCAACTAATGGACGCCCGAGCGTAATGTTATCGCGAATTGAACCGTAAAATAGGTTGCTGTCTTGAGGTACGCAACCAATATTACGTCTCACATCAATGTGATGCAGTTGCGCGATATCAGTGTCATCAATACGAACATTCCCCTCGGTCGGTTGATATAACCCCATAATAAGGCGCTCTAAGGTGGTCTTCCCTGAGCCGATGCGGCCTATGATCGCTACTTTTTCACCCGGATGAATCGTTATACTTAAGTCACGTATTGATGCAACAGGCGCATTAGGGTAGTGAAAAGTGATTTTGTCTAGCTCAATTTTACCTTGCACAATCGGACGATGAATATAGCGTTTACCTTCTTCTTGCTCATCGGGCATTTGCATCACTTGCTCAATGATTTTTAAGGACGATTTGGCTTGGTTGTAGCGTGTTGAAAGTAATGATAGTTGCACCATTGGGCCAATCGCACGGCCGCTGAGCATGGTTGCGGCGATGAGCCCACCCATGGTTAAATCGCCGTTGGATATCAGATAGACGCCTAAGATGATCATGCCAACGTTCGCGGCTTGCTGAACAAAGCCGGCAGTATTTTGAATACCATCAGTAATTCGACGGCTTTTAATGTTCCAGTTCGCCATGTGCGCAACCGCTTCTTCCCAGCGATATTGAAACTGACTTTGAGCGCCAAAGAGTTTCACTGTTTCAAGCCCAGCTAAACTTTCAATCAGGTTGGCGTATTTTTGTGATGCCAGTCGAGAGCCCTCTTCAATCGCCCGTCGTAGAGGTGCTTGGATGAGCAGAGAATAGATAGCAATGATCAGTACACCAGCGATAGGTACCAGCACTAAGCTGCCCGCCATTAGCCAGATCAGCACTAAAAAGAGCAGTGCAAATGGCAGGTCAATCAATGATGAGATGGTTGCTGAGGTAAAGAATTCTCGTATGGATTCGAACTCTTGTAAATGTCGCGCAAACGCGCCGACAGAAGGAGGACGAGACTCCATTCTGATCCCCATCACTTTACTAAAGAGCTTAGAAGAGATCAGAATGTCAGATTTTTTGCCCGCCACATCAATAAAATAACTGCGAAGTAGTTTGAGCAGCAGATCGAATAAGAAGATCACAAAAATCCCGCTCGCTAATACCCACAAGGTTTCAAACGCAAGGTTAGGCACGACTTTGTCATACACTAAACGGCTGAACATTGGTGCCGCAATGGCAAATAAATTGATTAAAATGGAAGCGATCAACACATCGCGATAAATGTGCTTTGACTGCCATAATGTACCCCAAAACCAGTGGCCATCACGGGTCTTTAATATTTCTGGTGAGCGCTCGTCATAGCGAAACTGTTTTTTCACCATGAAGTAGCGGCCAATATAGCGTTCAGTCAGTTCCTCTAAGGGAATAGCTACGGGGATTAGACCAGACTCCGCAGTGACGACCTCAGCTTCTTGATTCGCTTCGTTGATGCTGCTGAGCACACAGGCTTCACCGCCTTTTAAAATTAAGATAACGGGGAAAACCAATTTTGGGATTTGATCCAATGCTGAGCGATTTTCCTTGGCGATTAACCCCGCTCTTTCGGCTGCTCGAGGAAAGAGAAAAGGCGTCAGTTTGCCATCTGATAAAGGTAGGCCGTTGATCAGTGCTTCTGGGGAATTCGCCAATCCATAATAACGACTCACATAGATAAGCGAATTGAGTAGCGTGTCTTGCATTACATCTGACCTTTTTTATTTATCCACAATAAAGCCTTGGAAGACTTCTATAAAATGCTCGGAAAGGAAATCAAGTTGAGTTTGCGTTTCTACCCTTGACGCAATTGTGGTGATTCCTAAATTGTGTGCTGTGCGAGAAATCGACGTTAAGGTGAACTTTTGCTTTTCATCGTCGAGATGGTGAGTAAATAGATAATCGAGTTTCACGTATTTTGGACGGTACTCGTTGATGTAGTCTAATGATTGGAAATTCCGGCCATAGTTATCGACACCAAAGTCTGCACCTGCGGCTCTTATGGCATTACAAAACAGCGCCGTATGGTGAGGGGAGTTGAGGAATGCGTTTTCCGGTATTTCAAAGTGTAGGTTCTCACAGATAGAGCGATGCTTCGCCAGAGTCTGAGTGACCCAACGAATAAAACTGGGTTGAGAAAGGCTGCTTTGAGCGATATTAATGGCTAATGGTTCGGCTATCTCTCCCGTTTCGAGCTTGCGAATCATCGTTTCAATAACATATTCATCAAAAATATGGCTGGCATTGAGTTGGTCGAGTGCAAATAAGTATTGGTTAGCGCTGTAGCGTTTGCCATCGTGCTCAATCGCTGAAAAAACTTCGCGGTGGAAAGTTTGTCCCCAGCTATTATTGGCTGACTGTAAACGGAAACTGAACCAATCGTTATGGATAGCTTCTTCAACCAATGCTTTCCATTGCTGTTTACCCATCACAGTTTGTTTGGTTTCACTGCTGACAAAGCCGTAAATCAGCTCTGGATTTGCAGTTGCAATGGCTAACGCGTTGTCGAGCAAGGAAAGTAACTGCGTTGAAGATTTTGGTTCTTTATTATGAACAACACCTAAAGAGACTTTGGCTGATGCCATGCCAGTCGGGTCGGCTAGAGTGTCTTGCACAAAATTCATAATACTATCGGCGATGATTTTGAGTTCACTCTCTTCCATGTTGGGCAAAATAAAGCCAAACTCTTCGGTAGAAATGCGTGCCAGAGTCACATCAGGTGAAGTAATCGACACTTTTAGATGCTCAGCCAAATGGCGCACCATACCATCGCCTGCTTCATAACCCTTTTCTTCGTAAAGCTCTTTGATAAACTCTGCTTGCAAAATAGCAGCGCCACCTATGGCACTTTCTGATAGCCAACTACTGAGTTGACTCATGTAATAGGCGCGGTTGCCAAGTTGAGAAACTGGGTCAATATAAGCACGCTCACGCAGTTGCTGCGCTTCTTGCGCCTGAGCTTTGAACGCTTTTTCAACCTGCGCTGACATGCTATTGATACCATCAACTACATAAATCAGATCTTTGGTCGCTGGCCGCGGTAGCGGTTCACCAAAATGGTTGCGTGCGACTTGCTCCATTTTTTCGACAATCATCTGTAGCGGGCGTAAAGCGCGCTTCAGAATGAAAGCGATGGCGGCAAGGCCAATCACAAAAATAGCGCTAAACGCGATAAGTAGCCGAATCAGCGCCTTCCATAATTGCGCATAGGCCTCGCCAGGGTGGCTGACAATTTCGACTTCAGCAAGCTGCATCCAACCACTGGTTACAACGCGTTGATCATGGATCGGTGCAAACAGGTGTAAATTGGTAAACCATTGCGGAACGTTATTGGGTTTTACAGGGTAAGATCGCAGAATCTCTTCGTCATCGTCTAGAAAAATCAATCGTACGACTGAGTAAGAGCTGCCATCAAACAAGGCATTGATAACCGACTCAACCGCAATCTTATCTTTCTTCTCCAAATAAGGTGCCAGCGCCAAACCGACGGTGTTGATGGTGTTGTTGACTTCAGAGCGCTGCTGCTGCTCTAAGTTGTTGCGGGTCGTATTGAATTCAATAATAAAGACTGAAGTCATCAGCATAATGAAGACGGCAATCATTCCCGCGACAAGTTGTTTATATAGCGTCATATTACTTACTCATCGTAACTTACAATTGGTTTATTCAATTTTAGCGAGCGTTCCCGTTCACGTAAGTCATTCCAAAGACTTAATCGTGAAGAGTCTCCTGCAAGCTGGCCATTTTTGGATTTCATTAGCCATAAATTTTTACCGTTAAAGCTGTAGATCGGTAACAGATCACGGCGTGTTGATGCTGGCTTAATCTCAGGGTTTATATTGTCTAAAATTAAGGGCTCGGCATTGGGTGTTGAATAGTACGCAAGAACCATATGAAACTGATTTAATTCAATGGCTTTAACATACACGAGGCGCAACTTTTTATCATCGATACCCAGTTCAAGCAGGGAGAAGTACTTCGCAATTGTGAAATCTTCGCAATCCCCTGCGTTGCTTCCTAGAAACTCAAGTGGTGTTGCCCAGTAGTCATTTTTTCCCCATAAATCGATATCATTAACAAAGTACAGCTGATTGAAAAATCGATTTATTTCGGTCAATTTGTCACGTTCGGGAGCATTTTGGTGTTTGGCAATTTCTTTGCGCCATGTTTCGACGCGTTTCCCTGCTCTTGTGCCATAGGTAAGCGCGACCGCATCGACCCACTGCTGCTCTTTGGTGTTGAGCGCTTGGGGGGATGAGGGCATAAATAGCAATAAAACCAGTGGCAGCCAAAACTTCATCAAAAACCGTCAATCATGGATATATTAAAAAGCATAAGTGAACCTTACTCCCTTAGCGCATTTTTTTGTGCACTGAGTATGGGCTTTAGTAGATAATCCATCACGGTTCGTTTACCCGTAATAATATCAACAGAGGCCGTCATTCCTGAGATGATAGGCAGGTTAGCATCATGCCCTAAGCTGGTTTGATTGGTCCTTACTCGGACTAAATAATAGCTTTTGCCTTCTTCATCTTGAGTGGTGTCGGCACTGATATGCTCAAGTGTCCCTTCCAAGCCGCCATATTTGGTGAAATCATAGGCGCTGAATTTTACGATGGCGGGCAACTCTGGTCTTAAGAAGGCGATGTCTTGTGGGGCAATTTGCGCTTCAACAAGCAAGGTATCCTCTGTTGGGACTACTTCAACAATATCCATACCGGGCTGGATAACACCGCCAACAGTGTTGACGTAAAGCGTCTTAATTGTTCCTGTCACAGGCGATAGTACAACAGTGCGATTTACCTTATCTTCAAGCCCAACGGCTGATTCTGTGATTGCTGAAAGTCTATCTTGGGCTTCGTTCAGTTTGTCTTGCTGCTGTGAGCGAAACTTTTGAGCCGCATCAATACGGTTGAGCACCGCTTCGCGAATCGCTGATTTTAATACTGGGATGTTAAGCTCGCTGGTGGTCATTTCACGGCGAGTATCGTTTACTTGGCGCTGTAGTTTCAGCAGCTCAATTCGTGGCACGACACCTTCGTCTGCTAAAGGTCTAGTGATCTCAAGTTCTTTATTCGCAAAATCATAACTTTGGCGCAAATTTTTCACGCGCGCTTGTATTTCAACCAACTCTTGTAGTTTCTGTTTGACTTGTTGATCTAAAAGAGAAAGTTGGTTGCGTAAGTTATTAAGATCTTGCCGGTAGGCGGCCCTTTGTCTATTAACTAAATCGGGTTGGTTGTCTGTTAACAGCGGTGGAAAGGCGAGTTTGTTATAGTCAATTTTGACGCTATTTTGCCAGTTGTCATCATCAATTTCTTCGTTAATCATCACGCTAGTAATGGAAGCGGATAGCTGTAGAACACTGGCGGTAAGGTTAGCGACTTGTTGTTCACGTTCGCGGTAGTCTGAGCGGAAACGAGTGTCATCAATTAATAACAGTTGTTGGCCTTTTTGCACTCGTTCACCTTCGCGAACCAATATCTGTTTGACTAAGCCTCCTTCCAAGTTTTGAACCACTTGAACTTGCGATGACGGAACGACTTTGCCTTGTCCAACTGTCACTTTGTCGACCTGTGCCCATGAGGCCCAGACGATGGCTAAGAGAAAAAAACAGACCATAACCCAGAGCATCACGCGTGCACTGTTGGGCGTGTTCAGTAGCAGAGCCGCCGTTTTGTCGTCTACGTACTCCAATTCTGTCGAAGAGAGTTTGTTATAACTCTTGTTGCTCATCGCTTATCCTTTGCGCCTAATCGTAGTGTATTTCCCTTTTCTACTTAAAGCTGTAGAGGGAGGCTACAACTGTAAGTTGTTTGGGTATAGTTGCTTGATTTTATTACTTGTCTAGCAAAATGTTAAGGATTTGCCACTCATCATGAGATTACTATTCACCATTTGAATTGATTGTACTTCCTATTGCGTACGTTCTACAGAGTTTAGCTGTGAATTACTGATTTTGTTGAACCTTAGCACTCTTGAGTTATGACGATGATAGGCGCACAATCGTCAAAAATTTCATAAGGAGCAGAGATGGAACTTTCAGACATCCGCCGCGAATACATAAAAGGCGGTTTAAGACGCAAAGATTTGCTTTCAAATCCCATTGAGCAGTTTAACCTTTGGCTGCAACAGGCCATTGATGCCGGTCTTACCGATCCCACAGCGATGACAGTGGCAACGGTTGATGAAAATGGACAACCTTTCCAACGTATAGTGCTATTAAAAAATGTCGAAAAAGACAGTTTTGTTTTCTACACCAATTTAGGCAGTCGCAAAGCACAGCATATTGAACACAACAATAAAGTCAGCTTGCACTTTCCTTGGCACCCATTAGAGAGACAAGTGCACATCACAGGAACGGCTGAAAAATTGTCGGCTTTTGAAAACATGAAATATTTTACTTCTCGTCCTAAAGATAGCCAAATTGCCGCGATAGCGAGCCGCCAGAGCAGCCGTATCTCAGCTCGTGGTATTTTGGAAGGTAAATACTTGGAGTTAAAAAAGAAATTTGAACAAGGTGAGATCCCAGTTCCGAGTTTTTGGGGAGGATATCGCGTTAAAGTTGAATCGATAGAATTTTGGCAAGGTGGTGAGCATCGTTTGCATGATCGCTTCTTGTTTACGCAACATGATCAACAATGGGACGCTGAACGTTTAGCACCATAAGGCCTACTTGTTAAAAGTCAGTCGCAATGAATGCCTCATTTATATGGGGCATTCACTATTGAGTACCACGGATAATTGCGTTTTGAGCAAGGTCTTGGGGATGTTTGAGCCATAACCTTGGTCTAGAGCCATATCGATAAGTTGCTCTTTACTGTGGGCTGCAAATTTATGTCGCAATTTTGCTTCATAGCCTTCCACTGTTTTTATCGAAATCTTCATTACCCGAGCAATGTGTTTGGGCTTTTTTCCATAAAGCAGAAGAAAAAGAACCTCAGATTCTCTTGTGGTTAGGGGCCCGGAAATGGGCTCTAGAACACCTGTGGAATGCTGTGTGGTCGTTAAACCTGTTGCCCGACATATCCAATGGCCTACTTCCAAAATCGCGGTATCAGTTAGCTCTTGCCCGAAAAAAATTGTACCTTGAACCTCACCTTGTGCGTTGAACCATGGGGTTTTGGTGAAAATATGAGCGCGCCAAGAACCGTCAGCATAGGGGTGGATATCCAGCACTTTTAACGGTTTTTTTGTGGAGATTACACATCGATCTTGTTGCTGGAATTCTGCGGCGCAAGCGGTTGTCGGGCTTGGCATTTCAAAGTCAGTTAATCCAATGCACTGTTTTGCATCACTAACACCAATTAATTTGCCATAAGCATTGTTTGCGTAAACAAAAACCGAATTAAGATCTTTGCAACCCCAATATCCCGGAAGCTGTTGAAACAATGAAATTTGTTCTGCGCTGAGGAAATTGACCATAGCGGGTTCTCCTAACAATGATATTGATATAATACCAATGGCATGGCGGGTTGTAATCCATAGCGGCATTTGAACATAAAAAAAGCCAGCCTGAAGAAGGGCTGGCATAAATACAAGAATTGCTTCTTGTCGACGTGCAGAAGAGGTTCTATGAATGCTGCGAGGGTGTTGCAAATTCATAGGGATACCACATGGATATCAAATATCAAACGTGTTTGATATTCAACACCACTTTAGACGACGAGAGTGCAATAACAAAGGGGGGAATTCCCCCCTTTGTTATATAAATGGTTGGGCTAGTTCAGCTTACCTAAAGTTCCCTAATGACCCTGAAGCCAACATAATTTGCCGAAGTAGCAGGAGCAATAAACAAATTACCATAAGCCGCCGCCGTTGCAGGGGAGAAGCTCCATGCTCCACCTTTTGCTTGACCTCTTGAGTCATTTGTCCATTCCCACACGTTACCGACAACATCATAAAGGCCTAGGCCATTGGGAGCGAAAGACTTCACAGGAGAGGTACTTTTATTTGACCAAGGTGTACCACTCCAGCCAGTATTCGCTTTCCCAGTTCCGAAATCATCTCCCCACCAATAGTCTGTTTGTGTACCAGCGCGAGCGGCAATTTCCCACTCTTCTTCTGTCGGCAAACGGTATTTATAGCCAGTTTCCTTACTTAGCCAGCGAGTGTAGGCCTTCGCATCATTTTGGCTAATACACACCACTGGCGAGTTGCTCAACTGCTTAAAACCAGGGTCGCGCCAATAGCTACCTGCAATCGGAGTAATTTCAGATTCGGCGACTGCTGTGCACAGTTTTTGTAGCTCAGCATCAGTTTGGTAGGTGGTTTGATTCACAAAGGTTTCAAATTGACCCACAGTTACGGGGGTTGAACCAATTGCGAAAGCATGATCAAGGAAAACTTGTTTCGATGCGTGCTCGCCAATCAAATATTCGCCTGAGATCAAAGTGACTAACTCAGGAGCTTTAATATCCCCTTTGAGGGAATCAGCAAATTTATGTCCAGGTTTAAGTAGGTTGTCTTTTTCTCGTAGGTTCGCTCTTAATGTATGATCTGAGGTGATTTTCAGCTCTTGATTAAATGAGTAATACCCTTCTTTCTCAATCGTAATCATGTGCGGTCCCACTGGAAGCATCACTTCGACGGGAGTACTACCATAGTTTACATTGTCGATAGAGACTTTATCACTGTATTGGTTCGAGCGAATCGATAGGGTAACCCAAGCAATTTCTTTCTGTTTTTCTGTATTGGCTGAGTATTCGCCTGGGGCGAAACAGTATTGTGATTCGACATTCAGCAACCGACATGGTGTGTTTTCATCCGGTCTTGCATCAAGCTGAACATCTAGTACGGCTTTGTACTTATTGCCATTGTAGAAACCTGAATCTACGGTTTTATGGCGCAGTACATGAATATTAAAAGAGACATTGGCCAGATGTTGTTGGACGAGCTTGGCCTCACTTGTGGCCTCTATTAACTTGGTTTGATACTGGTTTACCGCTTTCTGGAGCGCTAAGTCAGTGGTCTGTTTCGAGCATTGAGCTAATGTCATATCGGCACTACAAGCGTTAGTAAAGCTAACTTTCTCGGTGCTACTCTGTTTGAGTTCATCTCTTAAGCGCTCAACTCGCGCGCGTAATTTATGCTGTTCTAGCTCATTGATATTTTTGCTGACCGTGCTCTGCTCGGCCCTTTTTTGTGCCAGCAGTGCTTCTGACTCTTGGCGTTTTTGCTCAGCTTCTAAACGGTTTTTTTGATTCTGCTTTACATTAGCCCAAGCCGCTTGGTAGGCATTTTGTGAAGGCATGATGTCCAGTTCAGGATCATCAATCATTTTCATGTAATCGCGTTCTAAGTCAGTTTTTGCTTTTGCAAGTGCCTTATCAAGGAGTTGGGCTTGCTTTGTTAGCCTGTCTAACTCACTGTTGTGGTTGTTCACAACCACTTGTTGTTCATGGGTAGCCTTCTGGGCTGCCTGTAATTCGGACTGTTTAGTAAACAACGCATCATCAATGGCAATTACTGAGGAAGGCGTTCCTTCTGCCATCGTCGATGTTGCCACTAAGCAAGGCGAAAGTGCTAATAAGAGAGCGGGTAAACCTTGTCGCATTATTATCTACTTCAGTTAAGTTATTAGTTCATTGTGTCTATTCTAAACGAAAACACCATTTTGTCTGAAGTCATCTTTCAATAACTTAATGACAAAATGGCGTTTTAACCGCATCTTTGTGAATTACGACAGAAAAACAGAGTTTTTTTGAGGTAATTAACCCTCTTTATTCGGTCTTAGCTTTATCCAAACCGTATCATTGCCGTTAATTGTTAATACCCGGTTGTAGGTTTCGTAGCCATCTTTAGAGACGGTAACTTGGTGGCGGCCATTGGGCAAAACAATCTCAACAGGTGTACTGCCGTAGTTAATACCGTTGATGGTTACGGCATCGTTGTATTGATCCGACCTTACGGTCACATTTGCCCACTGTTTGTCATTTTTTTGCGTACCTTCAGACACGCCGCCTTTCAAACAGTATCGAGTTGACACGTTAAGCAGTTTACACGCAGCCACCGCTTCTGGTTTCGCTTGAAGCTGAGCTTGCATTTGGGTGAAGTATTCGTTGTTGCCTTCAAAACCACTGCGAATAATTTGGCTATCTTGTACATGGATATTAAGTTCCACGCCTTTCAGGTTTTGCTTGGCAATGACCGATTCGGTTAGGTCATCAAGCAACTTGGCCCGAAACGTTTTTACCGCTTTTTGTTTGGTAAGGTGCTGTCCCTGATTTGAACACTCACCGAGTGTCATTGTCGTTGAACAGGTGGTTTTATAGCCAGTTTCAAGAACACTACTTTCACGCAGTTCGGCTTCGAGACGTTTGACCCTAGCTTCAATGCGCGACTCTTCGAGGTTCGCATACTCATTACTGAGACGAGCTTGCTTCTGTTTGATTTGAGACAAGCGCATTTCAACTTCGGTCATCGCTTGATTATTCTCAAGGCCTTCAGCTTGGTTCTGCTTCACTGATGCCCATGTTTCTTGGTACTTCTTTTGAAACGAGGCTAAATCTGTGTCTGGATCATCTAAAAGACGGCTATATTGTTTGTCCAAAGCAGACTTGGCTCGATTGCGTTTAGCATCAAGTTCTTCACTTTCTCGTTTAATACGAACATGTTCATTTTTAAGTTGTTGAAGCTTAGCTCCCTCTGCTTCGTATTCTGCAGAAATCGCGTCGATTTCCGTCTGTTTAGTAGTCATTTTTTCATCGATAGCGGTGACAGGATCTACCTGAATAACTTCTTCCGCGTACACCGATGCAGATACCCAAAAAGGGCTTAGCGCAAGCAATAGCGCTGGGATGCGACGTGTGATCATAGGTCCCTGCAACAAATTAACGTTTAACCACAAAAGTGGGAAAGACAAACTTTTGACAGCTTTAATGGATAAGCTGTATTCATAATGCAAAATTTATTCCGAACAATAGCAAAATTCACTTAAATCTATTACTAGGTGACTGATTTTGTAAATTTTATAATTGTGCATCTTCATTTTGAGCCTAATAGCGAAATATGCAAGTCTCTATTTTCGATCTATTTAGGGGTTTTGGGATTGAACACACATTGACCGTAATTTATGTGCACTTGATCATTGTTCCGTTTTGAAAAATCGATCTCATTTCACCCCTAAACTTAAGCTTCATATGCACTTTGATGTTTAATTTTTAAAAAAATACAGCTTTGTTTTCGCTCCTGATAGTTTTGTTATAACATCAGCTTCTAACCTCAACCATGATGCAGCAATATGAGTGACTTTCCTTCGGCTAAGCTATCTAACTATCAACAAAATGACAAAGTTTTGTCGCCTAGGCCGGCAGAGTTAGTGACATTACCCTCGTACATGGAGTGTCATGATCATAGTTATACCCAAGTCGTTATCGGATTAAAAGGCCAAGCTGAGTTTGAAGTACAAGGTGTAGGCAATTTGGTGGGGCCGGGGCAAGGTTGTGTCGTTACCTCTGGAACTGGCCATGCGTTTGGTGGTGTCGTTGGGCAGTCGGATATCTTAGTGCTTAACCTTCCAATCTCCTGTGGAGATGACCCTTTGCTTCTACAAAAAATGAATGAGTTGTCGAATGCGGATATTTACTTTCAGCTGGATGGGCAAATCCAAAAGCTGATCCAATTGCTAGTTAAAGAGATGCAATCGAGTCCTGATGATTTACTGTTGAGCCGTGCCTGCAATGACACCGTTATGGCATTACTGCAACGCCATATTTCTGTATTTGAAACGCATCGCAAAGAGTCTCGTTTTGATCTTGAAGCGATTGATCGTTATATCGATTTGCATCTTGGTCGTAAAATTTCAGTCGCTCAATTAGCGGGCCGCGTTTATTTAGGTGAAAGCCAATTTCATATGTTGTTCAAAGAGCAAATGGGGATCACGCCTCATCAATATTTGTTAGGTAAACGAATTGATATGGCAAAAGATTTGATTGAGCAAGGTTGTTTGAGTTTTGGTCAAATTGCGGAATTAACGGGCTTTTCTGGACAAAGTACCTTCACTCATTCATTTACTCGCTTGCAAGGTGTTTCTCCATCGCAATACCGAAAATTGTGTCGTCGCTAATTCTTTATATCCCTGCCTCTTTTTTGTTTGTAATTCCCACATCATTTTTATATTGCTTGCCTTGAACTATCGGCAACACGTGCACCTTTGGTTAAATTTTGGAAACAATGTTGCTATTTTCTGCTTTGTGCATGATGTCAATTGATGTGATTGTGTTTTTATTTTGTTAATAGCCAGAGTTTTTGGCAAAAAACTCGGAGTTTTTGACAAGTATTCTTCTCGCGCTCAAAATACACTGCCAGCCATTGCAGGAAACCCGACCTTTTTCGGGAGTGAGATTGAGGAAAACGCATGTTTACAGCAACAGATGTGTTGAATGCAGAGTTTATCGAGCAACCGCTTGATAAGCTGTGGTCGCTGATCTCTCCACTTTATATGGTGGACGAATCTCAATGGCTGAAGCAGTTATTACCGCTGGCAACAGCTACAGAATCAGAAAAATCGGCGATATTAAATAAAACAACCCAGTTAATCGAAGCGATCCGAGCCGACAAAAAAGCGGTGCAAATGATCGATGCCTTATTACTTGAGTACAGTTTAGATACGCAAGAAGGTATTTTGTTGATGTGTTTGGCTGAAGCTCTGATGCGCATTCCCGATGCGGAAACCGCGGATGCTTTTATTAAAGATCGCCTCAGCGTTGCGGATTGGAAATCTCATCTGAAAAATTCTGACTCTGTCTTTGTCAATGCGTCCACGTGGGGGTTGATGCTGACTGGTAAAGTGATTGGCCTTGCTGATGTGGATACGACTAGTCCAACGCAGGCGGTTAATCGTCTAGTGAATAAGCTTTCTGAGCCAGTGATTCGTAAGGCGATGCACCAAGCGATGAAGGTGATGGGCCACCAATTTGTGCTAGGCCGAACCATTGAAGAAGCACAAAAAAATGGCCGTCCTATGCGTGATAAAGGCTATACCTATTCATTTGACATGCTCGGTGAAGCAGCGTTAACCACGGCCGATGCCAATAAATATTTCAAAGATTATTTGATGGCGATTGAGGCGGTTGGCCGCGAGAAATATGGCTTATCAACCAGCCCGGCACCGTCCGTATCAATCAAGCTTTCTGCATTGCATCCGCGTTATGAAATGGCTAATCAAGAGCGCGTGCTGAGCGAGCTTTATAGCACACTGCTACAGCTTTTAGCCCGTGCTATCGAGCTGGATGTGGCGATCACTATTGATGCAGAAGAAGCAGACCGTTTAGAGCTGTCATTAAAGCTATTTGAAAAGATATATCGCAGTGAGCCCGTGAAAGGGTGGGGGAAATTTGGTTTAGTTGTACAAGCTTACTCTAAGCGCGCTTTACCCGTTTTAGTTTGGCTTAATGGGTTGGCGAAACAGCAAGGTGATGTGATCCCACTGCGTTTAGTCAAAGGGGCGTATTGGGATAGCGAAGTGAAGTGGTCTCAGCAAAGTGGCTACAGCAACTATCCGGTATACACACGTAAAGAAGCTACTGATGTAGCCTATTTGGCTTGCGCTCGTTTTCTTTTAAGCGAGGGCGTTCGTGATCATATTTTCCCTCAATTTGCCAGCCATAATGCACAAACCGTGACCGCGATTGCGGTGATGTCACAACACAAAGATTTTGAGTTCCAGCGTCTGCATGGCATGGGTGATGCTCTTTATCATCATGCAATGAAAGCCTATCAACAATCGGTGCGAATTTATGCTCCAGTAGGTAGTCATAAAGACTTACTGCCTTATTTAGTTCGTAGATTGCTTGAAAATGGTGCGAACAGTTCGTTTGTGCATCGTTTAGTTGATGCTCGTTGTCCTATTGATACGTTAACGCAACATCCTGTCGATATGTTGCTCTCGTTTGATTCTTTACCAAATACCAAAATCCCTTTACCACCGCACATCTTTGCCGAGCGCGTTAATTCCTATGGTGTCAATATTGATATTGAAAGTGAGGCAACGCCTTTTGAAGCGAAAGTAGAATGTTGGCTCAGTAAACAGTGGCATGCTTCTCCTATCATCAATGGTGTTGCTCTGCTCGAAAGCATGATCAAGGCAGGGGCATCGCCGGAAGTTGTGACTGCGCCGTATGACCGTAGGAAGCATGTTGGACAAGTGGTATTTGCCAACCTTGATCATGTTTCCGAAGCTATCTCAATAGCGGAGCAATCCTTTGCTGCTTGGAAGCAAGAAGAGCACAGCGTTCGCGCGGGCAAACTTGATAAACTTGCTGATTTACTCGAAGAGAACTTGGCTGAACTGGTCGCCATTTGTCATCACGAAGCAGGGAAAACCATTCACGATAGCATTGATGAAGTTCGCGAAGCGGTAGATTTTTGTCGTTATTACGCCAAACAAGTTTCCGCGTTAACACCCTTTGAAGTGACGAGTTTTGATAATGAAAAGCGTAAAGTGAGCCGTGAAGGTCGCGGTGTTTTCGTGTGCATTAGCCCATGGAACTTCCCTCTTGCGATTTTTCTTGGGCAAATCACGGCAGCGTTAGTTGCGGGTAATACGGTCGTTGCCAAACCCGCAGAACAAACCAGTTTGATTGCTTCGCGTGCCGTGGAACTGATGTTGGAAGCTGGCTTTCCTGCCGGCGTTATCCAATTGTTACCTGGACGTGGTGCAGAAATTGGCAGTGCGCTGACTTCTCACCCTGCCATTGCAGGTGTCGCGTTCACTGGATCAACGGCGACCGCGCAACGTATCAATCAAGCTCTCGCTCAACGTGACGCCGCGCCAGTGCCGTTGATTGCAGAGACGGGTGGGCAAAACGCGATGATCGTTGATAGTACGGCTTTACCCGAGCAAGTGGTGAGAGATGTGATTCGTTCTGCCTTTGCTTCGGCCGGGCAGCGCTGCTCTGCATTACGAGTGCTATTTGTTCAACAGGATATTGCCGATCGCATCATCAGCTTGATTCATGGTGCGATGAATGAGCTCAAGATTGGTCTTCCTTACCTCCACAGTACAGATGTCGGCCCTGTTATTGATGAAAAAGCCAAACAAAAGTTGCTCTCTCACATTGAACAGATGACCAAGACACAGACCAAAGTTGCGCAATTAGAACTCGGTTCGGAGTGCCAACACGGCGATTTTGTACCGCCAGCGGCTTTTGAAATCTCAGATATTCACTGCTTAACCGAAGAACAATTTGGGCCGATCTTGCATATCGTGCGCTTTAAAGCGCGTGAGCTGGCCGATGTAGTGCAGCAAATTAATCAAACTGGTTTTGGTTTAACCATGGGGATCCATAGCCGCAATGAAACGACGTATCGTTGGATAGAAAAACACGCCCGAGTAGGTAACTGTTACATCAACCGTGATCAAGTGGGTGCGGTGGTGGGCGTGCAACCATTTGGTGGGCAGGGGCTTTCTGGTACCGGACCAAAGGCAGGTGGCCCACATTACTTATACCGTTTTACTCAAACTGAATTTTCTCAGTAATAAAGGCTCAGGAGAATTAGCATGGTTCATCAAGTAACACGTTTTTCTGACGCTTTTTCAGCATGGGAAAATTGGAATATCACCGATTTTGATTCTAAATGTGAGTGCTTACTTTCATTTAAAAATCTACTAGAAAGCGCTATGCCACAACTGGCAACAGTGATTTCTTACCATCTTCATCAGGCATCGGCGCTGTTGGCGCATTCGCATCAATTGATCGGTCCTACTGGAGAAACCAATGAGCTATACACCGCAGGTCGGGGCGTGGCTGTGATCATCCAAGGTGAACACAGTGATAAAGCGCAACAGGCGGTGGCAGCTCAGCTTTGTGCCGCTCTTGTGGCAGGCAATAGCGTCGTCTTATGTAGTGACGATGCGATGTTGATTCGAACACTGCAAGCGGCATTTGAGCAGTCAACACTCCCTACTAATCTCATTCAGTTTACGTCTTTTGATGCTTATCATCCGTTGATGGCGTCGGACGTTCGAAGTGTAGGTTACGTTGGGAACACTTCGGTTGAGCGTAGCCTCAACCGCCAGCTAGCTGATCGTAATGGTGCGATTGTCAGCCTAGTTTCTGAAACGGACTTGAGCGCGATCCCCGTGGCTCATGATCCTCACTTATCGTTGCGCTTTATTACCGAGCGTACTCGCACAATAAATATAACAGCAGTGGGTGGTAATGCGACCTTGCTTGAGCTTGGTAGCGAAACCCATTAATCCTTTCTGTTTTATCCTCTTCTTCGGAAGAGGACATGGAAGGCGATCTTTTAAAGAGGACAAACACAATGGAAAATAGCTTTGCTATTACAACCACCTTTATCCTGTATCTTATTTTGATGCTGGCTATTGGTGTGGTTGCATACCTTCGAACGAAGAACTCCGCAGATTATTTCTTAGGAGGGCGATCACTTGGCCCTTGGCCTGCGGCTTTATCGGCGGGTGCATCTGATATGAGCGGTTGGTTATTGCTCGGTTTACCTGGTTACGCGTACGCCGCTGGTATTGAGGCTTTCTGGCTAGCGGGTGGATTATTATTGGGCACATGGGCTAACTGGTTAGTGAATGCTAAGCGCTTGCGCACTTATAGCATCACGACAGATTCATTAACATTACCTGAATTTTTATCACGCCGTTTTAATGATAAATCTAAACTGATTCAAACCATTTCAGCCTTCTTTATTTTGCTGTTCTTCCTCTTTTATACCAGTTCTGGCCTTGTGGCTGGCGGTAAATTATTTGAAACGGTATTTGGTTTAGATTATTCAACCGCAGTTATTATTGGCACCATTTGTGTGGTGTCTTATACACTGTTTGGTGGATTTTTAGCCGTTTCTTGGACTGACTTAGTGCAAGGCCTATTGATGGCAGCGGCATTAATGATTGTGCCCATCGCGGCAATCAACGGTGGTTTGGGTCAACTGAGTCAAGATCTATCCGCAATAAACCCAGAGCTACTAACGCTGTGGCATGATGTGAAAGGTGAGCCGTTAACGGGTGTTGCCATTATCTCATTAATGGCATGGGGGCTTGGTTATTTTGGTCAACCCCATATTTTGGCGCGCTTTAAAGCGTCTCGCTCAAATAAAGATCTCACTACTGCACGTCGTATTGCGGTAATTTGGACCGGTTTATCCATGGCGGGAGCCTTGTTGGTTGGCTTAGTTGGGCTTGTTTATGTGACGAACACAGGTTCGCTGGAGCTGGCAGATGGTGAAAAAATCTTCATGCTGCTAGTGAATGCGATTTTCCATCCAGTTATTGCAGGTATTTTGCTTGCAGCTATTCTTGCGGCAATTATGAGTACCGCTGACTCGCAATTATTAGTTTCTTCCTCTGCGTTAGCGGAAGATTTTTACAAGCAAGTCATCAAGCAAGATGCAACGTCGGAGGAGATAGTTCGTGTTGGCCGCTTTGCTGTGATTCTAATTTCTATCGTTGCGTTAGTGCTGGCCATGACACCAGATAGTTCCGTGCTCGGCTTAGTTTCGTATGCATGGGCGGGTTTTGGCGCTGCATTTGGCCCTGCAGTGGTATTGAGCCTTTATTGGTCTCGAATGAACCGCAATGGTGCACTAGCCGGCATTATTGTTGGTGGCGTGACAATTGTGGTTTGGAAACAACTGTCTGGCGGTTGGTTTGATGTGTATGAAATTGTTCCTGGGATCATTTTCTCTGTACTTGCGATCGTTGTGGTGAGCTTAGCGACAGCTGAACCCGAAGAGAGCGTGAGAGCACAGCACGTGACCTTTAAAAAGCAGCTGGTTGAACTAGATTGACATTCATACCGTTGTTCAATAACTAGCCCCTTTCTGAGGGGCTTTTTTGTACAGGTTAGATTGTGTAGTGCTTAGCAGAAAATAAGGAGATTGGGATGGACGTTTTTTGAAGATAGCTCACGAAACACACACTAAAGTTTGAGAAAAATGAACCTGTAGGCGCAAAATGTGTCAATTATCAATAATGATGCAAATTGTAGGGATTATTGGACCATGTCAAAAGCTTATTGCACCTGCTGTCGTAAAGAGACACCACATAAAGTCGTGATGAAGCGCTGTCAGTCAGAACCTTGTTCAACGTGGCAAGGTGTTCAAAAGTTTTTTGCGCTCATTATACAAGGTGAACCTCATTACAAAATGGAAAAGCAAGGTTTTTGCCGAGTATGTAATCACCCATCAACATTAAGCCACACTGACTTCTCACGCGTCCGCGTTCTCTAAATACTTCCAGCACTGCGCTAAGGTTTTTGGCGTAGTGCGCCTCTCGCTCAAAAGATAATTTTGCTTTTATTCGGCTGACTAAGTTTGATTTAGTGCACATTCACGTGCCGTTCTATTGCACGAGTGTCAAGTATTGGGAACTTAGGCAAAGTAATAATCCATAGTTGTAATACTCTCAAGCCCATTACTTTGGTGAACAAGCTTCAAGGAGCATTGCAATGCAATTGAGTTTAAAGAGAAAAATGGTGTTCTCTGTGGTTGCTGCTATTACATTGACAGCCGCTGCATTGGTTATGGTTGGCTATCAAACCTTTAAAACCGACAGCTGGAGAGCGATTGAGAGTGAAGCGCGTAATACATTACAGGCTCATGCAAAAGGGATTGGTGACTGGTTTAATGGTAAACAAAAAACGCTGCTAGGATTAAAAAACGAAATCGAGCGTAATCCACAATTAGACATTGTTCCTCACCTACGCCAAACCTTGGAGTCTGGTGAGTTTGGGTTGAGTTATTACGGTAATGAACAGGGCGATATGATCCGCAATGACGGATCGCGTAACCAAAATGGTTATGATCCTCGTGAGCGTGGTTGGTATAAAGAAGCCAAAGTCGCGGGTAAACCGATCACAACCGCCCCCTACGTCAGCGTTACCATGCAAACCTTAGTGGTGACATTGGCAGAACCTGTCCGTCAAAATGGCCAACTGATTGGCGTCGCCGCTTCCAATTTAGCTTTAGGTAAATTGATCAAGGACGTCTTAGCTATTGAGGTTCCCGGGAAGGGCAATGCTATTTTGGTGAATACCAAGGGGCTAATTGTTGCCCATCCCAATCAAGAGCTTATTTTAAAACCTACCCAAGAAATGGCCTCACAACTGACCATTCAAAGCATATCAGAGGCGGCAAATTCTCAATTACCACTCTTTGTTGATATTGATGGTCAGGCCAAAGTATTGATGGCGCAAAGTATTGAACATACTGACTGGCTGTTGGTTATGGTGATGGACAAAACGGTTCTTGAACAGCCACTCAATGACATGCTATTGAAACAGAGCTTGATTGGCTTGATGATTTTAGTGATCTTGGCATTAGCGACCTCATGGTTCGTCGCTCGTCAGTTGAATGAGTTGAGTAATATTGCTCAAGCTTTGTCAGATATCGCCGAAGGTGATGGCGATTTAACCCGTCGTTTAGCCGTTCGCAGCGATGATGAAGTCGGTATCTTAGCGGATAAGTTCAATAAATTTGTCGATCGCATCCATGTCATGGTGCAAAGCGTGCGTGATGTTTCCGTTTCCCTTAACCAAGGAGCGACACAGGCCGCGAGCTCAGCCAGTCAACGTAGTGAACGGATTCGTACTCAACAAGATGAAATTACTATGGTTGCAACTGCGGTAACTGAAATGGCGTCTGCGACCGCTGAAATCGCGGGCAATGCTGATAATACCGCTAAAAATGCCAATGAATCGGTTGAGCTTGGTGCACAAGGCTATCGCCAGATGCAGCAAAGCAAACAGTCAATCAATCAGTTAGCACAAGAGCTTAGCAGTGCTGTGGGCATCATTGGTGAATTAGAAGTGCACGCTAATGAGATTTCAACCATTCTGTCGACCATTCGCTCGATTGCAGAGCAGACAAATTTGTTGGCCTTGAATGCGGCGATTGAAGCGGCGCGCGCCGGAGAGCAAGGTCGTGGCTTTGCCGTTGTAGCTGATGAAGTCCGAGTGCTTTCTCAGCGCACTCATGCCTCTACCGAGGAGATCCAGTCTAAAATTTCCGGTTTGCAAAAGGTAACGACCAATGCTGTTTCTGTCATGACGGAAAGCCATAAACTGGTCGAAACAAGTGTGCAAGATGTGAACCACACAGGAGAAAGCTTACACGCAATCAGCGAAGCCATTCAGATGATCAGTGATATGGCGACACAAATTGCATCAGCAGCAGAAGAGCAATCTTTGGTGACAGCGGATATTAATGGCAACACCGAATCGGTACGTGAAGTCAGCGACCAACTCGCCAGTGATGCGCAAAATGCAGTGCAACAAGCTCATGAAATGCACCGTTTAGCGAATGAGTTAGATAAAGAAATTTCTCGTTTCAAACTGTAATCATCTCAACGTACTCAAAGTAAAGAGGCGATAAATAGATTACAACCAAGAAAGTGGGTGCTTGCTCACTTTCTTTTCCTTTTTTCTCCTCAGTCTTTTTATTCTAACGTTCCCCTATTCTATGTGATTTATATCACAATGCCTTGTGATGATAGGTTGGTTTAACGCTGTAAGCCATTATTGTATGCCATATCACTTTTTTTAGAGCGCCGTGCAAAACCATGAGCCTAGACCGCATCGACCAACAGATTTTACGTATTTTGCACAGTAAAGGACGGCTTCCCGTTGTTGAGCTGGCAAAGTTGGTGAATTTAACCACATCTCCTTGTTCTGATCGTGTCAAACGCTTAGAAAAGGAAGGGTACATCAAAGGCTACCATGCAGAACTGTGCCCAGAAAAGTTAGGTCTGGATGTACAAGTGTTCATTCATATTCGATTGGATCAAACCAGTTTCTCTATTTTTGAGCGCTTTTCACAAGCAGTGGCGGACATCCCAGAAATTGAAGCATGTTATTCATTGTCCGGTGATTTTGACACCATGATCAAAGTGAGAGTGAAAGATATGAAAGCCTACCAAAGTTTTATGTCTGGCAAGTTGGGTACATTGCCGGGAGTGATTCAAACGCGCAGTGAATTTGTGATTGAAGAACATAAAGCCAGCTTTGGCATTAATCCTGAGCTCATTTCCAAGACGCTGCCTTAGCTGCGAATGAGGTGAAATACGGTGCAAGAAACAGAACAGCAACAGTCCTTAACTAAAGACGTTACGACACTTTTTACTAGATTAAAACAGCAGACAATAGCAGAGCCGTATCCTAGCCTTGAGCAAAGACGTATTTGGTTGCAGCGCTTAAAAACCGCGTTACTCAGTGAACAGACCGCGCTCGTTGAGGCCTTAAATCGGGATTATGGTTATCGAAGTCGCTTTGATAGTACGGTTTGCGATCTGCTACCGGCCGTTTCACACATTAATTACACGCTAAAACACCTCAAATCGTGGACAAAATCGCAATCGCGTCATGTAGGTTGGCTATTACTGCCGTCGACAGTGAGCGTTCACTATCAACCCTTGGGTCTTGTGGGGGTGATTGTACCTTGGAATTTTCCTATCGTGCTCAGTATGGCTCCATTAGTCACCGCATTGGCAGCAGGTAATCGCGCTATGGTCAAATTGAGTGAACATACGCCCTGCACCAACCAAGTGTTGATGCGTATTTTTGCGACGGTCGATGAAGCGGTTGATACTGTAGAAGGCGGGGCTGACGTTGCCGCACAGTTCAGTGCGTTACCCTTTGATCATCTGTTATTTACGGGGTCAACACCGGTAGGTAAATTGGTTGCCCAAGCGGCTGCGAAAAACCTAACACCAGTAACGTTAGAGCTTGGCGGGAAATCCCCCGTGATCATTGCACCTGATGCTGACCTTGCGCGTAGCGTTGATAACATCATGCTTGGCAAAGCCATCAATGCAGGGCAGATCTGTGTTGCTCCTGATTATGTTTTACTGCCGGAAGGCAAACAACAAGCCTTTGTGGAGCTCTATCTGCAACGCTTTAAGCGCTATTTTTCCACTAAAGATGGCTATGATACGTCACATATTATTAATCAAACCCAGTTTGATAGGCTGCAGCAATACTTAGAAGATGCTAAACAAAAAGGGGCTACATTGCATCCCGTAGAAGGCGATGCAAAAGCGGGCACGTATCAATTTTTGCCTTGCTTAGTGACGAATTTGAAGGTTGATATGTTGTTATCCCAACATGAGATATTTGGCCCCATATTGCCGATATTGAGTTATCACAGTTTGGATGAAGCGATAGCTTATATCAACGCTCGCCCACGTCCGTTAGCTTTATATTTAATGAGTGATGATCACGAGGTGATCAAACAGGTTAGTACACAAACGCATAGTGGTGGCCTAGCTGTGAACGATACTCTGTTACATGTGGCCGCCGATGATGCCCCCTTTGGCGGTATTGGCGATTCTGGGGTTGGGCACTATCACGGGATTGAAGGTTTTAAGACCTTTTCACACGCCAAAACCGTATTGTTTTCTAAGCGTTGGTTGCCACGTAGCCAGTGGATGCTGCGTTATCGTTTAGTGATGCTGGCAATATTACGCAGGCTATTTATTCGCTAATCAATGGACCACACATTTTTAATATCAGGCCATCCCCAGTTGGTCAGTGCAACGTCTTTGAGCACACCCTGAAAACGTAATGTTTGCTTATGGTGGAACAAAGGGACGAGGCAGTATTCGTTGATCAAACTCGATGCTAGCGGTTCCAACGCGATAAGGTAGTGTGTCAATGGTGTCGTTGATCGAATGTCGATTAACGCTTTGAGCAGCCATTGGCTCTCTGCGGGGCCAATGCAATGGTGCAACATTGGGTTGCCAAATAAGTGGCTAAATGCACTGAAATGCCGATTGTCATCTAAATTAATATTGGTGATAACTATGGTTTCGTACAATTTGCCTTGCTGGGCCAGAAAATTCAATTCTCGGTAGGAGTAAATGTTGACGGCAGCAGCCAGCCCCATCTCCTCTAAAATATGTTTCACACCGAAGGCGCAATGAATCAGTACCGTGTAGTCATAGACGGCAATCGAGATTTGATTTGGCAGGCTTGCTTTGGGCGCTGGTGGTCGCACCACAGGTTGCCATACTGGCAGTAGGTTACTGGCAACGACTGCGTCAAACTTAGCTGGTTGTTGTGCTAAATAGTGCTCTAGTTTTTCTCCAGATATCTCGGTAGCTAGGTAGCGTTTCTGATTTTCATTAAGAGGTGAATGAGCACCTTGATTGAACAAAATAAACATGCAGCCATCTTCCACTCTTGATGATTGATTAGAGGTGATGATCGCCAGTTCTTCAACGTTACTCAGCTCTACATCGTGGTGGCAAGAGATGTTTTGTAGCTGATTTTTTTGCTTAATGTGCATGCCTTGAGGGTACAACTCGTCTTCATTTAAAATCCAAATTGTAACGTGATCCGTTAAAGCTCGGCAGCCATAGAATTGGTCAAATGCGCTTAAAATGAGTTTGTGAGGTGAGTGATCTTGAACTTGAAATGGGCCACAACCTGTCACCATTGGGGAGTATGCATTGTTCACTTGGCTGGCTGGTTGAATTGAATATTTGACGCCAGAGAGCAACCCTGCAAATCCTAAATCAGATTGATTAAGAGAAAATACTACTTTTTGTGGTTGTGGTGCGCTTACATCAACCAAATGCGCGAGCTCTTTTTTGTACTCTTCCAAACTAGAGAGTTTGGCAAATAAACTCACGATCGTATTAGCATCAATCGGTGAGCCATCGTGAAACGCTAATCCGGGGCGAAGATAAAATACCCACTGAAAATGTTGTGCATTATACTCCCAGTGATGGGCTAATTCTGGATGAAAGCGTCCTTGTTCATCACACTGGATGAGGCAGCAATAGATTTGCCTGAGCAGAAATCGCTCACTACTACGCTGTATTTGATGGGGCACTAGCCGTTCAAATGGTCGTTTATACGTCAGTTGAATGTGTAAGCGACCTTCGCGAATAGATGCGCCGGAAGTACTTTGCAACAAACGCCCAAACACTACCTCATCATTATCCAGTATGGTTAAGGCTTTTTCATATTTCCCAGCCAAAATTTGCTCTTTCGCGAGCGTTTGTTTGATTGTGTCTAAATCGAGGTTCAGGCGCAGTATCGAGCGTTGGTTACGTCCGACTTTGGGTTGCCACTTGAGCCAACCTTGTTGCTGCATTTTAGCCACCAGATTTCGTGCATGACGCGGTGAGGTGAATAAACATTCTGCAACCTGTGTTAACGACACTTTAATCTCTTGACCCACACCAAGCACGGTCAGGCGTGTGTAATAACGTAATAAAGTAAGATCAGACACTCGCAAATCCTCTGGATGAAAGGGAAGAGATAGGCAGTTCAGTTCTTCGCACGGCCTTGCGCTTTGCCCTCCTTGATGGTCAAGTTGTTTGGGTATAGT
>NZ_CAWNTB010000210.1:0-14747 GCF_963877065.1 Vibrio sp. V01_P9A10T6 | reverse complement strand
GTTCAACAGCGATCTCTTTGACTGGAACCGCTACCTCTGCTTTAGGTGTTGGAGCTGGAATAGTTTGTGCTGGAGCAGCAAACCCTTTCAACGCTGGTTCTTCAATGCGTTTTGGTTTGAAATCGATATCTGAGCTTTCTTTACCTTCTGCTTCTTTCAGTGCTTCTAGTTTCATTGGCACTAAGTAAGAGAGTATTTCTTGCTCTTCCCCTTCACGGACACGGATCACTTCAAAATGAGGCGTTTCCATTTCAGAGTTAGGGACAATGGTGATCTCGACTTCTTGAATGCGTTCAATATGATTGATTGAGCGACGTTTTTCATTGAGTAGATAAGATGCAATAGGAACGGGAACCACCGCCATAACTTGAGCGGTATTATCTTTTAGTGCTTCTTCTTCAATGAGACGTAAAACAGAGAGCGCAAGAGATTCATTATCACGAACCACTCCGGTACCAGAGCAGCGTGGGCAGATATGGTGACTTGCTTCGGCAAGTGATGGGCTCAAGCGCTGACGCGACATTTCTAACAAGCCAAAACGTGAAATTCGGCCAATTTGTACGCGAGCACGATCTAGGCGTACGGCATCGCGTAAACGGTTTTCTACTTCACGTTGGTGACGAACAGGAGTCATATCGATGAAATCGATAACCACTAATCCGCCCAAATCGCGCAGACGTAATTGGCGAGCAATTTCATCGGCTGCTTCTAAGTTGGTGTTAAGCGCCGTCTCTTCAATATCGCCGCCTTTTGTTGCACGAGCAGAGTTGATATCAATTGAGGTCAATGCTTCGGTTGGGTCGATAACAATAGAGCCACCAGAAGGCAAACGCACTTCACGCTGGAAAGCCGATTCGATTTGGCTTTCAATTTGGTAATGGCTAAATAGGGGTACTTCACCGTCGTATTTTTTTACACGACTCACGAAGTCAGGACGCACCAAACGAATGTGCTCAAGGGCACGTTCATAAATAGTGTTGCTATCAATTAGAATTTCACCAATGTCACGACGCAGATAATCACGAATTGCGCGTACAATGACGTTGCTCTCTTGGTGAATAAGTAGCGGTGCAGGACGCAAATCGGAAGCCTGTTTGATTGCGCTCCAGTGATTGAGCAAAACGTTTAAGTCCCATTCTAGCTCTTCCGCACTTTTGCCCACACCTGCAGTGCGAACGATAAGGCCCATGCCTTGAGGAAGCTCTAAACTGCTCAATGCGGTTTTTAATTCGGTACGCTCATCGCCTTCGATACGGCGTGAAATACCACCGGCACGAGGATTGTTTGGCATAAGAACTAGGTAGCTACCAGCAAGAGAAATGAAAGTGGTCAACGCAGCGCCTTTGCTGCCTCGTTCTTCCTTTTCAACTTGGACAATAACTTCTTGGCCTTCTTTAAGCGCTTCTTTGATGTTTGGACGGCCTTGGTAAGTGTAGCCATCAGGGAAGTATTCGCGGGCAATTTCTTTGAGAGGAAGGAAACCGTGACGTTCAGCGCCGTAATCAACAAATGCAGCTTCTAAACTCGGTTCAACACGGGTGATACGTCCTTTATAGATGTTCGCCTTTTTAGATTCATGCCCTGGACTTTCGATGTCTAGATCAAAAAGTCGTTGGCCATCAACCAGCGCGACACGCAACTCTTCTTTTTGAGTTGCGTTAATTAGCATTCTTTTCATTTAAAAATCTCGTTATCTTTCTTTAGTTTTGATTATTGGACTTGTTGCTGGGTTTCGTTTTCACGGTGCCAGATCCCATGACTAAAAGGTGCAGCCTCCCGGCTGGAGGGGATGCTCTAGGGCACTTCAGTTATCGCACGCACACGATTGCCTGCGATCCGCGTATTGGCGGAAAATACTCAACATGAAATGACGATGAGTAGAGCAACAAGATAGCTTCGCTCAATAGTGTCTTACGCCATGTGCAGCACATTGACGCTTAGCAGTCTACTCACTATTTTGCTCAAAAATGGACGGTAAAGAATAAAAAATCACCGAATCATTCATTGCAGCTGTGAACTATAGCAGTGACAGGTAAACACAGCAATCTGCTTTGTTATGAACAGGTCAAAAAAATGAGAATAGGTCTAAAAGTTAGATGGCTAATTTAATGTTTATCAAAGAGTTTTAGTTGTTAAAGTAAGAATTGTAATGGGTAATATTTAATTTTATCCACAGTCACATTTCAATTGGTGTAATTCTCGCCAATTTGCCATTAAACAGCAGATGAAAATATTCTTTTTTGTGGCGAAGAAAATGTGAATTTAAACAATTTACAGTGGTACAATGGCGCCCATGAGTGAAATTAGAACCCAAGTCCAGCTCATCGATATCGATGAAGATATGGCTGGTCAACGCATTGACAATTTTTTGCGTAACCAATTAAAAAACGTTCCCAAAAGTATGGTTTACCGAATCCTGCGCAAAGGAGAGGTTCGTGTAAATAAAAAACGCATCAAAGCAGAATATAAGTTATCGGCTGGTGATGTGGTGAGAATACCACCAGTGACTCTCGAACAGTCGGATCAAGAGAGCAACACACCCAATACCAAATTGAGTAAAGTCGCCGAGCTAGAACACTGCATTATTTTTGAGGATGAGCACTTACTTATTCTGAATAAACCTTCCGGTACGGCTGTTCATGGTGGGAGTGGTTTGAAATTTGGCGCAATTGAAGCGCTGCGGGCATTGCGCCCAGAAGCTCGCTTTTTGGAATTGGTGCACCGTATCGATCGCGATACTTCGGGCATTTTATTAGTGGCTAAAAAGCGCTCCGCGTTGCGCCATCTCCAAGCCCAGTTTAGAGAAAAAACGATTCAAAAATATTACTTTGCTTTAGTTATGGGGCAATGGAAAAGCAGTTGTAAAGTCGTGAATGCGCCACTATTGAAAAATGAAGTGAACAGCATTGTGCGAGTCAATCCAAACGGTAAAGCATCGGAAACGCGCTTTAAGATCCTTGAACAGTTTGCACAAGCAACTTTGGTGCAAGCCAGTCCGATCACTGGCCGTACTCATCAGATCCGCGTTCATACTCAGTATACAGGGCACCCGATTGCGTGGGATGATCGTTATGGTGACCGCCGTTTTGACGCATATACCGCACAGTTTGGCATTGACCGATTATTCTTACACGCGGCCAATATTCGTTTTATTCACCCTTCGACAGAGGCGTTAATGGACATTAATGCACCACTCGATACTCAACTAGAGCAAGCATTAGTCAAATTGAGAAACGCTTAAGGCCAGCTTTCATTCGCTAACGAGTAGCAACATAGTAGAAACATAAAGTAATGGTCGAAGTCATGGTATAAAAGTGAGCGCAGATCAAGGCGCTCACTGTTAATCATTATCCTAAAACGGTAATGCCTTGAGACTCAAGCATTGAGACTAGCTTAATTAATGGTAACCCAACCAAACTATTAGGGTCATCACCTTCTAAACGTTCAAAAAGTGCAATGCCTAGGCCCTCACACATAAAGCTGCCTGCGCACTGTAGTGGCTGTTCTTTTGCCACGTAAGCCGTCACCATCTCGGTAGATAAAGAGCGAAAATGAACCGTGAAGGGTTCTATGGTGACCATGCATTGACCAGAGACTGAGTTGTAAACCGCAAGCCCAGTATAAAAAGTGATGGCTTTTCCACTTTGTTTGAGTAACTGCTTAATGGCTTGTTCTTGAGTATGAGGTTTGCCAATAATCTCACCGTCAATCACGCAAACTTGATCAGAACCGATGACTAAACTGGGTTGGTTTGGATAGCAAGATCTTGCTTTCGTTTCAGCTAAACGAGTCACCAGATCTTGTGCGGACTCACTAGATAACGGAGTTTCGTCGCAATTAGGCGAGCAGGTAACAAAAGGTAAATCCAGCTTTTTAAGTAATTGCTGCCGAAACGGCGAAGTAGATGCTAAAACTAGTTGGTAATTTTGCATTTTGATTTAGAATTGCTGCGAATTTTACCGCAGCATATATCAATCAGACATGCTGTACATAATTCTCTCAGTGGAAAGGGGAAAAAACGAACTTTTTTGCCTTTTTCTTTGACTAAAACCGATTTGGAAGATAATATTCGCGCCCTATGCAAAAGGTAAAAATACCGCGATCGATTGATCCGGCTAAAGCAGCTCAAAAACGACTTGATTGTGATGGTATCATCCAACTCAGTCTTTTTAAGCGTTTAGAAGAATCAGTCGCAGGCGTTAAACGCGACGCACAAGTCTCATTGTCATTTGGGCTTGATGAACAGCGACTAGTTGTTATCTCTGGTAAAGCTAACATCTCTGTCGATTTAGAGTGTCAACGCTGTAACAAGGTTTTCGCACATGAGTGCGAAGTCCAATTCAAGTATACTCCTTACTTGGGGAGTAAAACGGATGAAGACGCACCGGAAGAGTACGATTTGGTAGATCCGAATGAGTACGGTGAGATCGACCTTGTACAATTAGTTGAAGACGAGTTCATCATTAATTTGCCACAAGTAGCAATGCACGATAGAGCGGAATGTAGCGTTAATTCAGACAATTTAGTATTTGGTGAACTTCCAGAAGAACTAGCGGAAGAAAAGCCGAATCCATTTGATGTTTTAAAAAACTTAAAACGATAATTCGTTATAGGTTAAGACAAAGGAGTAGGGTCAATGGCCGTACAAAAGAGCAAAAAATCACGCGCACGTCGTGGCATGCGTCGTTCACATGATGCGCTAACTACATCTGCACTATCTGTAGATGCGACTTCAGGTGAAACTCACCTACGTCACAACATGACTGCTGACGGTTATTACCGTGGCAAAAAGGTTATCAGCAAGTAAGGTTGACCTTTGCAATATTTAACCGTTGCACTTGATGCAATGGGCGGGGATTTCGGTCCTCGCGTAACAGTGCCTGCCGCCGTGCAGGCACTGTCGCATTTCCCAGAGCTCAAAGTGATCCTCGTTGGTGATCAAGTTTTGATCACACATCAATTATCTCAATTAGGTTATGAACTTAATACTCGCTTGAGTATTTTGCACAGTGACCGCGTTATTTCTAACTCCGAAAAACCTTCTCTGGCCTTACGCAATAGTGCTGGAAGTTCAATGGGCATAGCAATTGACCTAGTTTCTGATAGCCGTGCTGATGCTTGTGTCAGTGGTGGTAATACAGGTGCACTCATGGCGTTATCTCGTTTTCGTCTGAAATTGCTGCCCGGCATTGATCGTCCTGCATTAGTTTCGGCGTTGCCGACGGCTTCAGGTCAACGCACTTGGATGCTGGATTTGGGTGCGAACGTATCAAGTGATGCAGATTCTCTGTTTCAATTTGCTGTCATGGGGAGTGCGCTGGCCGAACAGCATTTAGGTCGTTCTGCAAAAGTTGCCATCCTTAATATTGGTGCGGAAGAGATTAAAGGGAATGATTTAGTGAAGCGTTGCGCTGAAATGCTGAATCAAACTCAGGCCGTCAACTATATCGGCTATATCGAAGGTAATCAGTTGTTGGATGATGTCGCTGATGTGATTGTTTGCGATGGTTTCGTCGGTAATGTTTGCCTGAAAGCATGTGAAGGCACAGCACAACTCTTTATTGATAAGTTAAAAAGCCAACTTTTGGGCTCATCCATAAAGGGTTGGATTGCACGAAAACTGTTTTCTTCATTATTTACTGAACTAAAAACATTGAACCCCGACCAGTATAACGGCGCAAGTTTGTTAGGATTGCGCGGCATTGTCATAAAAAGTCATGGAAGTGCTGATGTACTCGCCGTCGTGAATGCGATTTCCGAAGCGGTACACGAGGTCAAACGACAAGTCCCCAGCCGTATAAGCGATCGTTTGGAAGCGGTTTTACTCGAGAGGCATTATTAGTCTTCATGTATAGCAAAATTTTAGGTACTGGCAGCTACTTGCCATCTCAGGTGCGTACCAACGCAGATTTAGAGAAAATGGTAGAGACAAGCGATGAGTGGATTATTGCCCGTACTGGTATTCGTGAGCGCCGCATTTGCGCGGAGAATGAAACCGTTGCGGATATGGCTTTCTATGCAGCGCAAAATGCCATTCAAATGGCCGGCATTGATAAAAACGATATTGATCTGATTATTGTTGCAACAACCAGCAGTAGCCATGCATTTCCTTCGGCGGCATGCCAGGTGCAAGGTAAGCTTGGCATCAAAGGATGTCCCGCTTTTGATTTAGCGGCGGCCTGTTCGGGTTTTGTCTATGGATTATCGATTGCAGATCAACACATCAAATCGGGTATGTGTAAAAACATTCTTGTCATTGGTGCTGATGCCTTGTCTAAAACCTGCGATCCAACAGACCGCTCGACAATCATTTTATTTGGTGATGGCGCAGGCGCCGTCATTATTGGTGCAAGTGAAGAGCCAGGAATTTTGTCGACTCATATCTATTCTGATGGTGAGTTTGGTGAGCTCTTGAGTTTACCTGTTCCAGAGCGTGGTGGTGATGCGGATAAATGGCTCTATATGGCGGGTAATGAAGTCTTTAAAGTGGCAGTGACGCAACTCTCTAAGCTTGTTAAAGATACGCTTGCTGCCAATAACATGCACAAATCAGAATTAGATTGGTTAGTGCCTCATCAAGCTAACTATCGCATTATTTCCGCGACCGCGAAAAAACTATCGATGTCACTTGACCAAGTCGTAATAACGCTTGATCGCCATGGTAATACGTCTGCTGCTACCGTCCCAACCGCGCTCGATGAAGCTGTACGAGATGGTCGAATTCAACGTGGTCAAACGTTATTGCTTGAAGCCTTCGGTGGTGGTTTTACTTGGGGCTCGGCACTCGTTAAGTTTTAAGCGGATAGATTTTTATTTTAAGGGGTTGGTTCAACCTCTTGTTTTTACTTAAGGAAACAAACAATGAGCAAGTTTGCTATCGTATTTCCAGGTCAAGGCTCGCAATCAGTTGGTATGCTTGCAGAACTTGGTCAGCAGTATGATGTCATTCAACAGACATTTGCCGAAGCTTCTGAAGTGCTGGGTTATGATTTATGGGCATTGGTACAAAATGGCCCGGTAGAAGATCTTAACCAAACCTCTCGTACTCAACCGGCATTACTCGCTTCTTCTGTTGCCCTTTGGCGGCTATGGCAAAGCCTAGGTTTAGAGCAGCCAGTCTTGCTTGCTGGCCATAGCTTGGGTGAGTATTCCGCACTGGTGTGTGCAGGTGTAGTTGACTTTAAGCAAGCCATCAAATTAGTAGAGCTGCGCGGTCAGTTAATGCAAGAAGCCGTTCCGGCAGGCGTAGGTGCGATGTCGGCTATTATCGGTCTTGATGATGAGCTGATAGCAAAAGCGTGTGAAGAAGCCGCTCAAGGTGAAGTGGTTTCACCGGTTAACTTTAATTCGCCAGGCCAAGTTGTCATCGCAGGCAATAAAGATGCAGTTGAACGTGCGGGTCAGTTATGCAAAGAGGCCGGAGCAAAGCGCGCGCTGCCATTGCCAGTTTCTGTTCCTTCTCACTGTGCTTTAATGAAGCCAGCAGCAGACAAGTTAGCGGTTGCATTACAATCGATTGAATTTCATGCACCACAAATTCCGGTTATCAACAATGTGGATGTAATAGCAGAAATTGATCCGGCCAAAATTAAAGATGCGTTAGTTCGTCAACTATACAGCCCTGTTCGTTGGACGGAATGTGTACAGTTGATGAGTGAGCAAGGCATAGAAAAGCTGCTTGAAGTTGGCCCTGGCAAAGTTTTGACAGGCCTGACTAAGCGCATTATTAAATCGCTTGAATCAGCAGCAGTGAATGACATTGCTTCACTTGATGCCGTTAAGTAATCAAAGGAAAGAATAGATGATGAACCTAGAAGGCAAAATTGCTCTCGTGACTGGCGCAAGCCGTGGTATTGGCCGAGCGATCGCTGAATTATTAGTTGAACGCGGTGCAACAGTGATCGGCACGGCTACTAGCGAAAGCGGTGCAGCGGCAATCAGTGAATATCTTGGTAATAATGGTAAAGGCCTAGCGCTGAACGTGACGGATGTGGAATCTATCGCAGCGACGCTGAAAACCATCAATGACGAGTTTGGCGTGATCGACATTCTGGTGAATAACGCCGGGATTACTCGTGATAATCTATTAATGCGCATGAAAGATGATGAATGGTCAGATATTATTGATACCAATTTAACGTCTATCTTCCGCTTATCGAAAGCGGTGCTACGTGGCATGATGAAAAAGCGCAATGGTCGCATCATTAATGTGGGCTCTGTTGTCGGTACTATGGGTAACGCTGGTCAAACCAACTACGCAGCGGCAAAAGCGGGCGTAATTGGCTTTACTAAGTCTATGGCTCGCGAAGTTGCATCTCGTGGTGTGACGGTTAACACAGTTGCGCCAGGTTTTATCGAAACAGATATGACAAAAGCGCTGAATGATGACCAACGTACTGCTACACTAGCCCAAGTGCCAGCTGGCCGCTTAGGCGATCCACGCGAAATTGCGTCGGCAGTGGTATTTTTAGCTTCTCCAGAGGCTGCCTACATTACGGGTGAAACTTTGCACGTAAATGGCGGGATGTACATGGTATAAGTTGGTTTTTGAACGTTATTGATGAAATAAAGGCTTTGCTATTGTCAACAACGTGTAAAACTTGCTAACTATATGCGCAACATTTGTGCATGATTTAAGTCAAAAATGGTCTTAATTTCGGTTAAAATCGGTAAAATTGTGGTTTGACCAGCAATGACCCACTTGCAACTTTCCCTAGTTAGAATAAACTACGGAACCATCGCATTAGGCGAAATCTGTAAAGGAAAAGAAAACATGAGCAACATCGAAGAACGCGTAAAGAAAATCATTGTTGAACAGCTAGGTGTAGACGAAGCAGAAGTAAAGAATGAAGCTTCTTTCGTAGAAGATCTAGGTGCTGATTCTCTAGATACAGTTGAGCTAGTAATGGCTCTAGAAGAAGAATTCGATACTGAAATTCCAGATGAAGAAGCTGAGAAGATCACTACTGTTCAAGCTGCAATCGACTACGTAAACAGCGCTCAGTAATATCTCTCCCCAGGCGGCCCTCTGGCCGCCTGAGTTTTTCTAACTCTTCTATACCTCTCATAGAACTTTTCAACTCCGGAGAATATGATCGTGTCCAAGCGTCGTGTCGTTGTCACTGGCATGGGTATGTTGTCACCGGTAGGCAACACTGTAGAATCTTCTTGGAAAGCCCTGCTAGCTGGTCAAAGCGGTATCGTTAATATCGAACATTTTGATACCACCAATTTTTCAACTCGTTTTGCAGGTCTAGTCAAAGACTTTAACTGCGAAGAGTATATGTCTAAAAAAGATGCCCGTAAGATGGATCTCTTTATCCAGTACGGTATTGCGGCGGGTATCCAAGCACTTAATGATTCTGGTATCACAGTAACTCCAGAAAATGCCCCAAGAATCGGTGTTGCTATCGGCTCTGGTATTGGTGGTCTTGATTTAATTGAAACTGGCCATCATGCCTTGGTAGAAAAAGGCCCACGTAAAGTGAGCCCGTTCTTTGTACCCTCAACGATTGTCAACATGGTTTCAGGCAACTTGTCTATCATGCGTGGTCTTCGTGGTCCAAATATCGCTATTTCTACCGCATGCACAACAGGTTTACATAACATTGGCCATGCGGCACGTATGATTGCATACGGTGATGCCGATGCGATGGTGGCGGGTGGTGCAGAAAAAGCATCGACACCACTTGGCATGGCGGGTTTTGGCGCAGCAAAAGCATTGTCTACGCGTAATGATGAACCGCAAAAAGCGTCTCGTCCTTGGGACAAGGGCCGTGATGGCTTTGTTCTAGGCGATGGTGCGGGTGTCATGGTTCTTGAAGAATATGAACATGCTAAAGCACGCGGTGCGAAGATTTACGCTGAGTTAGTTGGCTTTGGTATGTCTGGTGATGCTTATCACATGACTTCACCAAGCGAAGACGGTTCAGGCGGTGCGTTAGCGATGGAAGCCGCGATGCGTGATGCGGGCGTAACAGGTACTCAAATCGGTTACGTCAACGCGCATGGTACTTCGACTCCAGCTGGTGATGTTGCGGAAATTAAAGGTGTTAAGCGCGCTTTAGGTGAAGAAGGTTCGAAACAAGTTCTTGTCTCTTCTACTAAATCGATGACTGGTCATTTGCTAGGCGCGGCTGGTTCTGTTGAAGCCATTATCACCGTTATGTCATTAGTTGACCAAATTGTTCCACCAACCATTAACCTTGATGATCCAGAAGAAGGTTTAGGCATTGATCTTGTTCCACACACTGCCCGCAAAGTGGAAGGTATGGAATATGCAATCTGTAACTCTTTTGGTTTTGGTGGTACAAACGGCTCGTTGATTTTCAAAAAAATCTAATGATTGTGGTTGTGACACTTGAGTTTGAACGGCTTGATGCTTAGCATTGAGCCGTTTCTTTTTGTGGGGTAAGCACGATGTTTTGGGTAAATGGACAACCTAGTGACACTCTATCTCTTACTGATCGCTCTTTTCAGTATGGGGATGGTTGCTTCACAACGATTCTCGTTTGCGATGGTGAGCTTCAATATTGGGATATGCACGTTGAACGCATGGAATCTTGTTTGCGGTGTTTAGCTATTCCCGTCCCTGATTGGCGGCAAGTTGAACATTGGCTCTCAACGATCGTTCCTAGTACCGCAAAATCCGGTGTGAAAATTCATATTAGCCGCGGACAAGGTGGTCGGGGTTATAGCTCTGCTAACGTTGGCGATTCTCAAGTCACTATCAGTACCTTTGAGTATCCAGCCCATTATGGTCAGTGGATAGCTGATGGTATCGAGCTTGGTGTTTGCCAACAGCGGATGGGACTCTCGCCATTATTGGCGGGTCACAAACATAACAATCGACTAGAACAAGTCTTATTAAAGTCAGAGATGGATGCAAAAGGGTACGCTGACGGCATCGCGCTAGACATCAATGAGCATGTCATAGAAACTACGGTTGCAAATATTTTTTGGGTGTCAGGGGGTAGGTTATGTACGCCAAGCTTAGACAATGCAGGCGTAGCTGGGGTTATTCGTCGTGTATTATTGGCGGCGGCTACCGATCTCAAGGTTGAGGTGAGAGCATTCTCATTAGAAGAGTTATTGTCGGCAGATGAAGTGTTTATTACTAACTCCTTATTAGGCGTTGCGCCTGTCACGGCAATTGCAAATACGATTTTCCCTATTGGTAAAATAACACGCTATTTTCAGGAGCGTTTTAACTCGTGATTAATCGAATTCTCGTTGTATTACTACTGATCATTATCGCCGTTGGAGCTGGATATTTCTACATTGAGCGACAGGTAGATGCTTATTTAGAACAGCCTCTATCGCTTCCTTCATCGCAAGTCGTGACCATAAAATCCGGTACGAGCCTTAATGGCGTATTAACGCTGTTGAATGAGAAAAAATGGATAACGGATTTTTCGATGTACAAGTTAGTGCGACGTCTGCATCCTGAAATAACCAAAATTAAGGCGGGAACTTACCAAGTACAACCCGGAGATCGATTGATCGATCTCTTAAGTGACGTGATATCTGGTAAAGAGCATCAGTTCTCTATTACCTTTGTCGAAGGGAGCCGCTTTAATGAGTGGCGAGCTCTGCTTGCACAAACCGAAGGCGTGACAAACACGATAGCTGATTTGGCAGAAGCCGACATTGCCCAAAAATTAGGCATTGAGCAGCAAAAGCTTGAAGGATTGTTTCTAGCGGAGACTTATCATTTCCCTTTTGGAACGACCGATCTTGAGATCCTAAAAAGGTCCAATAGACGTCTTGAGAAAATACTCGATCAACATTGGGCCAATCGCCAGCCAAATCTGCCAATTAAAACGCCTTATGAAGCGTTGATTTTGGCGTCAATTATTGAAAAGGAAACGGCTATTGCTTCAGAGCGAGGGCGCATTGCCTCCGTTTTTGTCAATCGACTCAATAAACGGATGCGGCTGCAGACAGATCCTACGGTCATTTACGGGCTTGGCGATGCCTACGATGGCAATCTTCGTAAAAAAGACTTAAGAACACCGACGCCATTTAATACTTATACTATTTTTGGTTTACCTCCTACGCCTATTGCGATGGCGGGGGAAGCCTCAATCAAAGCGGCATTAAACCCAGAGCAGAGTAATTATTTGTATTTTGTTGCCAGTGGCTCTGGTGGACACGTTTTTTCTAAAACATTGAATGAACATAATCGCGCTGTTCGCGCTTATTTAAAACAGTTAAGAACCCAGTCATGAATGCTAAATTTATTGTTGTAGAAGGTTTAGAAGGCGCAGGAAAAAGCACTGCTATTCAATCCATTAGAGAAACACTTATTGAGTTCGGCGTGACAAACATCACTCATACTCGTGAGCCGGGTGGGACTGTTTTAGCAGAAAAAATGCGCGTCTTAGTCAAAGAAGAGCATGAAGGTGAAGTGCTTCAGGATATGACTGAGCTGTTATTAATGTACGCCGCTCGTGTTCAATTGGTTGAAAATGTGATTAAGCCTGCACTTGCGGCTGGTTCGTGGGTGGTAGGTGATCGCCATGATATGTCCTCTCAAGCCTACCAAGGTGGTGGGAGGCAAATTCCGTTAGAAACTATGCAAAACCTTAAAAAGGTAACGCTAGGTGATTTTAAGCCAGATTTTACTCTCTATTTGGACCTAGATCCGAGCATCGGTTTAGAAAGAGCCAGAGGTCGAGGTGAGCTTGATCGTATCGAAAAAATGGATATTGGTTTTTTTGAGCGCACGCGTGAACGTTACCTTGCCCTAGCTAAGGAAGATAAAAGCGTGGCTGTGATTAATGCTGAACAAACAATAGAAGCGGTGGCATTCTCTATCAAAGCAGCGTTAACCCAGTTTCTAGAAACCAATATGCTAGAGAGAAACTAGGGCTAAACATTGAGTAACAAATTAATGATAAATGATCTGTATCCTTGGTTAGAAGGCTATTGGCTTCAGTGGCAAACCAGCCTCAATAACCAGCAGTTCCCTGCGGCAAGCTTACTCATTTCTCCCTCAGGACTGGGCGCTGAACGGCTCATTGAGAAGTTGAGTGCAGCAGTGATGTGTTCGCACAGCCATTCAGAAGCGTGTGGGTTTTGTCATAGCTGCGAATTGATGGAGTCTGGTAGTCACCCTGATTTTCATCTGATCTCGCCTGAAAAAGAGGGGAAGGCGATTACCGTTGATCAAATTAGGCAATGCAATAAGTTGGCTCAAGAATCGGCGCAGCTTTCTGGTGCTCGCTTTATCGTTATTAATCCCGCCGATTCCATGAATGAATCAGCAGCGAATGCACTGCTCAAAACGTTGGAAGCTCCGGGGCGCAATTGTTTTTTCTTACTTGTCGCCTCTCGTATCAACCCATTACTCCCAACCATTATCAGTCGCTGTCAAAAAACGGTGCTGACACCACCGAGCAGTGAACAAGTCTCGCATTGGTTAAGTGAACAGACATCGCAACCTGTCCCTCCTTATGCGGCGCATTTAAATGGTTATTCACCACTAAATACGTTGGCGTTTGTTCAATCGGGAGAGTTAGCAAAATATCAGGCTTTTGAGCAAAATATTGCTCATTGCTTAACCGATGCCAGTGCCGATATTTCCGCTTGTGTGAAGCAGATTAATGAGGCGCCTACCCAATATTTGGCTTGGTTGTGGACCATGTTGACCGATACGCAAAAGGTACAATTTGGCGTGGTTGAACAGCAGCAGCTTCCTATTAGCCTTCGATTAGCAAAACAGATCAGCTACCCAGTACTTTATCGCCAAACCAAGGCATTAACTCGTTTAATGGAAGAACTAAAGACGTTTAGTGGGCTCAATAGCGAGCTACTGATCAGCGATTGGCTATTTAACTTTAATGATGAGAAAACATGTTTGTAGATTCGCACTGCCACTTAGATAAACTTGATTACGATACGCTCCATATCGATGTTGCTGATGTAGTAGAAAAAGCTCGTCAAGCCAATGTTAAGCAATTGCTTTCTGTTGGCGTAACGCTGGATTCTTTTGAACCAATGTTAGAGCTTATTCAGCCCTTTGATAATGTTCATGCTTCTTGTGGTGTTCATCCACTTGACGTTGAAAGTCATTTTGAATTGACCCGCTTCCATCAATACGCGAGTCATCCCAAAGTGGTGGCGATTGGCGAAACGGGGCTAGATTATCACTATCAGCCGGAAACGGCTGAGTTACAGAAGTTACGGTTTTCACAGCACATTGAAACCGCTGTTGCCCTTAACAAACCTTTGATCATTCATACACGGAATGCCCGGGCTGATACTCTTGAAATGCTCCGTGATGGTGGGGCAGAAAGGTGCGGTGGTGTTATCCATTGTTTTACTGAAGATCTTGCCTTTGCACAAGCCGCTATGGAGCTTGGCTTTTATATTTCTATCTCAGGAATTATCACGTTTAGACAAGCGACAGAATTGAAAGAAGTTGTGAAGGCGCTGCCCTTGGAACGCTTGCTGATTGAAACTGATTCCCCTTATCTTGCGCCGGTTCCACACCGTGGTCAGCAAAATCAGCCAGCCTACGTTGTTGAGGTTGCTGCTTATATTGCACAGCTAAAAAATCTGTCATTAAAAGAAATTGAAGAAAAAACGACCGAAAATTACCAAAATCTTTTTTTGCGACGGAAAGTTGAATTGTCGTGAGAAATGCGTGTAAGACGGCGTTTTTTATCAAGTTAGTGTGATAATTAACAACTTATTACCTTGTTTACTTAATCTGTTGAAAAAATAAGCTTGAAAGTTAAAAT
>NZ_CAWNTB010000209.1:0-14903 GCF_963877065.1 Vibrio sp. V01_P9A10T6 | reverse complement strand
GGCCACTGTTGTGGCCCCTGAGTGTCTTGTTTCTGTTGGTCAGTCAAGCACGTAAGCGAGCATTCCAAGCGAACAAAAAAGAGCGCTATAAGGCTCCCGTTCCTGTGGTGGTGGTGGGTAATATTACGGCGGGTGGTAATGGTAAAACACCGTTGGTTGTATGGTTAGTGGAAGCTTTACAAGAACAAGGTTTCAAACCAGGAGTTGTTTCGCGTGGGTATGGTGGTAAAGCTCCGATTTATCCATTAGTGCTGCAAAGTGACACGCCAACCACTCACTGCGGTGACGAACCTAAATTGATTCACCAGCGCACGGGTGCTCCGGTTGCTGTTGCACCAAAGCGCTCACAAGCAGTGCAAGCCCTGCTTCCGTTGGGTGTTGATGTGATCATCACTGACGATGGCCTTCAGCACTATGCATTGGAGCGTGATCTCGAATTTGCAGTCGTGGACGGCGTTCGTCGCTTCGGTAATGAGCAGTTCATGCCTTTAGGTCCGTTAAGAGAGCCACTCTCTCGGTTAGCGGAAGTTGATTTTATTGTGACTAATGGCGGTCAAGCTCAATATGGCGAATTGGCTATGCACCTTTCACCTAGCTTAGCCGTTAACTTAGTGACAGGTCAGCAAGCGCCAGTGAGCCAGTTAGCTGCATTAGTGGCTTTTGCTGGCATTGGTTATCCCACGCGCTTTTTTAATACATTAGAAGCTTTAGGTGCAAAGACGGTATTGACCCAAGGTTTTGCTGATCACCGAGAGTATCAATATTCAGAATTAGAGGCGCTTGCGCAACATGGAGCAAACGTCATCATGACAGAAAAAGACGCAGTGAAATGTGCGGCCTTTGCACAAGAAAACTGGTGGTATCTTCCCGTTTCTGCGCAATTTAGTTCGCCAGATGAAAGGCGTATTTTGGACAAAATAAAAGAGGTAATGGAGTCATATGGATCACCGTCTGCTTGAAATTGTAGCTTGCCCTGTATGTAAAAGTAAGTTGACTTATGATAAAGAAAATCAAGAGCTTATTTGTAAGTTAGATCGTTTGGCCTACCCAATAAAAGAAGGGATTCCTGTGTTGCTTGAGCCAGAAGCGCGCAGCATGACGATGGATGAGGGACGATAATGGCTTTCACCGTTGTTATCCCTGCTCGTTATCAGTCAACTCGCTTACCTGGCAAACCTTTGGCCGATATCGGCGGTAAACCCATGATTCAGTGGGTTTATGAGCAAGCGTTACAATCGGGAGCTGAGCAGGTCGTTATTGCTACTGATGATGCTCGTGTTGAAGCGGCTGTCCATGCGTTTGGTGGCAATGTTTGTATGACATCATCACATCACGAGTCCGGTACTGAGCGTTTAGCCGAAGTGGTGAAATTAATGGGCATTGCCGATCACCACATTATTGTTAACGTACAAGGTGACGAGCCACTCATTCCACCGAGCATCATCAAGCAGGTCGCTAACAATTTAGCCAACAGTAGCGCGCCGATGGCGACTTTAGCGGTTGAAATTACTGATCAAGCTGAAGTGTTTAACCCTAACGCGGTTAAAGTGGTAACAGATCAAGAGGGTTACGCGCTGTATTTCAGCCGTGCGACAATTCCTTGGGATAGAGACAATTTTGCAGCTGGTGGTCAAACGGTGATTCAGCCATTGCTACGTCATATTGGTATTTACGCTTATCGGGCTGGTTTCATCAATACTTATATCAACTGGCAACCCAGTGTACTTGAGAAAATTGAGTGTTTAGAGCAGCTTCGAGTACTGTGGTATGGTGAAAAAATTCACGTTGCCGTTGCTAAAGAAGCACCGCCTGCAGGGGTTGATACACCAGAGGATCTTGAATTGGTTCGTGCTCTCGTTAGTTCACATAACGCTTAAACTGTTTGAACTTACGCCCAGTTCGAAGGAAAAACTAAGGAAAAGGAGCTATTTAGCTCCTTTTCCTCTTTGTATTGGCCTCTGATTGCTAAATCCGAGTTTCATTTTGTGGCGGGCAAGTCGCTAAAATTTCACGTCGGCCACTCTCTTTGACTTCCTCTAAAATGACATCAAACCCCCATAAACGGTAAAGGTGTTTTAGTACCTCATGACAGCTTTGATCTAAAGGAATTCTATCGTGTGGAACGTGTTGAAGCGTCAGTGAACGATCACCACGAACATCCACGTTATAAACTTGAATATTCGGTTCTAAATTACTGAGATTGTACTGTGCCGCAAGCTTTTCACGGATGGCGTGATAGCCAATATCATCGTGAATGGCACTAACTTCAATAAAATTTTTGCGATCGTCATCCACAATGGCAAACAGCTTGAAATCGCGCATTACTTTAGGTGAAAGATACTGGCTAATGAAGCTCTCGTCCTTAAAGTTGTGCATAGCAAAATGAAGCGCATCTAACCATTCTGTGCCAGCAAGCTCAGGAAACCATTCCCTATCTTCATCGGTTGGCTCTTCACAAATACGTTTAATATCTCTGAACATAGCAAAGCCAAGTGCATATGGATTGATGCCACTAAAATAGGGGCTGTTGTAAGAAGGTTGTGCGACGACACTGGTGTGGCTGTGCAGAAACTCAAGAATGAATTTCTCAGAAACAAAACCTTCATCATAAAGGTGATTCAAGATAGTGTAGTGCCAGAATGTGGCCCAGCCTTCATTCATCACTTGCGTCTGTTTTTGTGGGTAAAAATATTGGCTTATTTTTCTCACAATACGAACGATCTCCCGTTGCCATGGCTCAAGCAGTGGCGCATGTTTCTCAATGAAATAAAGAATGTTTTCTTGTGGCTCACTTGGAAAACGAACTTTAAGATCTTCTTCTTTGGTTTTTGCTTTGGGCACGGTGCGCCACAGTTCATTAACTTGTGATTGTAGATAAGCTTCGCGCTCTTCTTGACGTTTTTTTTTCTGCTATCGATATTTTTTCAGGTCGTTTATAGCGGTCAACACCATAATTCATTAACGCGTGGCATGAGTCGAGCAGCGATTCGACTTCGGGTACGCCATATTTTTCTTCGCATTCTGAAATGTAGTTTTTGGCAAACAAGAGATAGTCAATGATAGAGCTCGCATCCGTCCAAGTTTGGAAAAGGTAGTTGCCTTTGAAAAACGAGTTGTGACCATAGCAAGCGTGCGCCATCACTAAGGCTTGCATAGTGACGGTGTTTTCTTCCATTAAATAGGCAATGCATGGGTCTGAGTTAATAACGATCTCATACGCGAGCCCCATTTGGCCATGTTTGTAACCTTGTTCCGTTTGAATAAATTTTTTGCCAAATGACCAGTGGCTGTAATTAATCGGCATGCCAATGCTGGAGTAGGCATCCATCATCTGCTCGGAGGTAATAACTTCAATTTGATTGGGGTAAGTATCGAGACGATAAAACTCAGCTACCCGGCGTATTTCAGTATGGTATTTCTCCAAAAGCTCAAACGTCCAGTCAGGCCCGTCTGGTAACAATTTGCTCTTGCGTTTTGAAGTACCTTTCGCTTTTGTTGTCATTAGTATGCCTCCCTAAGCTGTTTCCTTTTGGAATAGCTCCCTAAATACAGGGAATATGTCATCCACGGTGCGAATGTTTTTAATCGCAAAATTGCCAAATGAGGGTTGTAATTTTTCGTACTCGTGCCACAAGGTTTGGTGTGAGCGACGAGTGATTTCAATATAAGCGTAATACTGGCAATATGGCAGAAGCTTATTGGTGAGGAGTTCTTTACAACGAGGCGAATCATCAGCCCAGTTATCACCATCGGATGCTTGAGCTGCGTAGATGTTCCATTCGCCGAGTGGGTAGCGTTGTTCAATGATTTCATGCATTAATTTCAGTGCGCTAGAAACAATCGTGCCGCCGGTCTCTTGAGAGTAGAAGAACTCGTGCTCATCCACCTCTTTGGCTTGCGTATGGTGACGAATAAACACCACTTCGACATTTTCATAAGTGCGAGTTAAAAATAGATACAGCAACACGTAAAAACGTTTGGCAATATCTTTAGTCGCTTGATCCATTGAACCCGACACATCCATTAAGCAGAACATAACAGCTTGGCTCGATGGAATGGGGCGTTTTTCAAAGTTTTTGAAACGTAGGTCAAACGTATCAATAAACGGCACACTTTCAATTTTTTTACGCAACGCTTCGATTTCTTGCTTAAGTCGCTTCTCTTCTAATACTTGAGCGGGCTCTCTATTTTGAATGCGCAGTAACTCTTCTTCTAATTCCCCCATTAAACGACGTTTTCCCGCTGTCATTGCGGTGCGGCGAGCCAGTGATTGTTGCAAAGAGCGAACTACAGCAATGTTCGACGGTACACCTGCCGTTTTGAAACCCGCGCGATGAGTTTTCCATTCTGTAATTTTATTGATTTGATTTTTTTCTAGATTAGGCAATTCCAGATCTTCAAACAGTAGATCAAGATATTCATCTTTAGAGATTTGGAAAATAAATTCATCTTGGCCTTCGCCATCAGCACTCGCATCACCTTGTCCTGAACCATTGCCTTGTCCGCCACCTTTAGGTCTCTCAATTTTATCACCAGTAATAAACTGGTCATTACCCGGGTGAACTCGTTCTTTTAGGCCGCCTTTTCCTTGATGAAACACGGGTTCTTTGATGTCGTGATTTGGGATCGACACATCTTCGCCAGACTCGGTGTTGGTGATGGAGCGACGATTCACTGCGTCTGCAACAGATTCTTTGATCTGCTCTTTATGACGGCGTAAAAAGCGTTGTCTATTGACCGCGCTTTTGTTTTTACCGTTCAATCTTCTATCGATAAATTGCGCCATGAGTATCCCCTTGAAAACGTCACCTTTACGTTAGCCATTGTTCGTATGGCTAACGCATGTACAGGTTTTGGTTTGCTTGAAGTTAAGAAGATTTACGGACGCGTAAATACCACTCAGACAACAGCCTTACTTGTTTTTCTGTATAACCTTTCTCCATCATACGAGCGACAAAATCGTCGTGTTTTTTCTGATCATCCGATGAGGTTTTGGCATTAAAAGAGATAACAGGAAGTAGCTCTTCGGTATTTGAGAACATTTTTTTCTCAATGACGGTACGCAGTTTTTCGTAACTGGTCCAAACCGGATTTTGTCCATTGTTGTGCGCTTTCGCACGCAGTACAAAATTGACGATTTCATTTCGGAAATCTTTCGGGTTACTAATGCCTGCTGTTTTCTCGATTTTTTCTAACTCGTTATTGAGCGATGAACGATCGAAAAGTTGGCCAGTTTCAGGATCACGATACTCTTGGTCTTGGATCCAGAAATCAGCATAAGTAACGTAGCGGTCAAAAATATTTTGACCGTATTCAGAATAAGATTCCAAATAAGCTGTTTGAATCTCTTTACCAATGAACTCGACATAACGAGGCACTAAGTAGCCTTTTAAAAACTCCATATATCGTTCAGCGATTTCTTGAGGGAACTGCTCGCGTTCAACTTGCTGTTCGATGACATAGAACAGATGAACGGGGTTAGCCGCAACTTCCGTTTGGTCAAAGTTGAATACGCGCGACAGTATTTTAAAGGCAAAGCGAGTCGATAAACCGGACATCCCTTCGTCAACACCTGCGTAGTCACGATACTCTTGATAGCTTTTTGCTTTTGGATCGGTATCTTTTAGCGTTTCACCATCGTAGACGCGCATTTTGGAGAAGAGTGACGAGTTTTCCGGCACTTTTAGGCGCGAGAGGATACTAAATTGACCAAGTAATTCTAGTGTGCTTGGTGAGCATGGCGCTTTGGATAGTTCACTGTGTTCAAGCAGTTTTTGGTAAATTTTCACTTCTTCCGAGACGCGTAAACAGTAAGGAACTTTAACGATATAAACCCGGTCCAAAAACGCTTCGTTGTTTTTGTTGTTACGGAATGTCTGCCACTCTGATTCGTTTGAGTGCGCTAAAATCATGCCATCAAAGGGTAGGGCAGATAACCCTTCTGTTCCGTTGAAGTTTCCTTCTTGCGTGGCGGTTAAGAGTGGGTGAAGCACCTTAATTGGCGCTTTGAACATCTCAACAAACTCCATTAACCCTTGGTTGGCTTTACAGAGTGCACCGGAATAGCTATATGCATCGGGGTCATCTTGCGAGAAATGCTCGAGTTTCCGAATATCCACTTTCCCAACCAGTGACGAAATGTCTTGGTTGTTTTCATCTCCGGGCTCGGTTTTTGCGACGGCAATTTGATCGAGAATTGAAGGTCGTACTTTGACGACTTTGAATTTGGAAATATCGCCACCAAACTCGTGTAAGCGTTTGGCCGCCCAAGGTGATGTAATTGAGCGTAAATAGCGTTTTTCTATCCCATATTCCTGCTTGAGGATTTCGCCATCTTCAACCACATCAAACAGACAAAATGGGTGGTCATTGACTGGGCTACGAACGCCATTTGCAGACAAAACATAAATAGGCATTTGTTGCATTAAAGCTTTGAGTTTCTCCGCCAGTGAAGATTTACCGCCACCAACTGGACCGAGTAGATAGAGAATTTGTTTTCTTTCTTCTAAACCTTGGGCAGCGTGTTTGAGGTAGGAAACAATCTGTTCTATGGCTTCTTCCATGCCATAGAAATCCTCAAAAGTTTTATAACGAGAAATCACCCGGTTAGAGAAAATACGACTCAATCGGGGGTGTTTTGCTGTGTCTATCAGCTCAGGCTCACCAATCGCCATTAACAGCCGCTCTGCTGCATTGGCATAAGCACTTTTATCTTCTTTACACAGAGCTAAAAACTCTTGCAGTGATAGCTCTTCATCCTTGGCGGCTTCATAGCGTGCCTGAAAGTGGTCAAAAATACTCATAGTGAATTCCCCTCTGAAAACTGTCTAACTGACAACACCGCTTAAAAACACAAATTAATAACAATTTAAGACTAGTCCGAGTTTGACAATTTTGCTTAACAATTATGTGTTTATTTAAATTTCGTGACAGTAATAACGTCGAGCAGGTTGAACTATTTAGTGTGTGAATATCAAGAGTTCGAGGGATAAGTTGGTGTTGGAGTTAATAACTGCGAGGGGGAATGTAAAAAAGACGCAGTGTCTGCGTCTTTTCATCTTTCGTCAGCCTACCTTGCTAGGTATTAAAATTTAGGCATTAAAAATTTGTGTAAATTCTGCGGTTGACAAATGGTATTGGCGAGGACAATTACGCCAAGCCGTTAACATGCGACGATATTTATCTGACATTGGCATTTGGCTGTTGAAGTGGTGATCGGCTTTATCAAATTGTGGGTAAAGCCCTTCAGACTCAACCAAGAAACGCACGTAATGAACGCGTTGTGACTCTTTAGCGATATCAAACCCTAAAAAGTGCAGGCGGCGCTGATCCACATTTTTGCTTTCTGCATCGGAGAGCATTTTGTGTGATTCTTGCATGGCGTGATACATCTCCATGATGTCGATCACTTCGCGACACTCCGCTTCGGTCAAGCAGCCAAATTCTTTGTTGAGTTCTCGCATTTGCAGTTCATAACCACGTTCTACAATGGTTTGTAACCGCTTGTATTTTTTGGCGTTGTTGGGATCCATCTGTGACATCAAAAAATACTGATTAGATAGAATCAGTCGTTGAGCGTTGGTCATTTCCATGGAGGTAGCCTCACTAAATTTTATGTTCTATTTGATGGCATAAGGTTAACAGCAATTATCGACAATGAAACATGATCTCAACACGGATTTAATATGGAAAGTATAAAATGTGTGCAATTCTTGTCACTTTTTGTGTAAGTGGTTATAGATATAATCTTTGTCGGAAAAGACACGCAACCATTCCGGCTTAAATACGGATAGTATCGCTAACGCCATACCATTGAGCAGCCCTTCTGGGAAAGCGAGTAAAGGAACAAAAATTAGGTAATTATCGCGGATGACTTGCCAGCCATGTTGCCCAAGAAGCAATTGATAAGCGGTGTTAATGGCCAAATGCAGGCTACCCGTCAGGCCGCCATTTAAAAAACCAGCCACAAAAATAAACACAAAAATGTTGCGCGGTAGATAATGATAACTCAAAGCAAACAAAGCATAACTAACTAGGATTGGCAGTAGCGATGATAGTAGTAAGTATTCGGGGATGTTAAAGAAGGCCAGTTTACCGACCACCGCCAGTGCGAATGTAACAGGAATAGTTATAACAAATGCGCAGCGCCAGCCAAACATCATCGTGAGGGTTGTTAAACCGAGAAAATGGATAGGCAATCCTTCGGTCACTCCGGCTTGAGCTAACCACAAAAGAAAAAGCGCAAAAGAGGCAAAATAGGTGAGATGCTGAAAGGATTTCTCGGCCTTAAACTTTGTCCAAAATGAGTATTTAAAATCGCGAAGGGTCGTTAACCCAACAAGTAGCAGGAGCAATAGCACCGCAAGTTGTTCCAGCTGCATGGCTAGCCTCTCTATAAAAATGCCAGCATTATGCTGGCATTTTTATGGTTATTAAATCAAGCAATCAATATTTTATGTTTGAGTGATACTGAGCTAAGATCCCAACGATTTTGTCCATGGTCTCTTTTGACGGCGGATTCACACCTTCTAATGGGTATTCTAGCCCCATTGCTTCCCATTTATGAGCGCCCAATTTGTGATAAGGCAGCAGCTCTACTTTCTCGATGTTATCCATATCTTTAATAAAATCACCAAGCATATGAGCCGCTTCTTCGTCATCAGTGTAGCCAGGAACAATCACATAACGGATCCACGTTTTTTTACCTATGGTGTGTAAGTAGCGCGCGAAATCTAAGGTTCGCTTATTCGACACACCAATAAAATCATGGTGGATCTCATCTTTCATGTGTTTGATGTCTAACATCACTAAATCAGTGGCATCGAGTACTTCATCAATCACGTCTGTGTGTTTGCGAATATAACCGTTGGTATCTAAGCAGGTGTGAATGCCCTCAGCTTGCGCTGCGCGGAATAAATCACAAACAAATTCAGGTTGAAGCATAGCTTCACCGCCTGAGCAGGTAATTCCGCCGCCAGAGGCTTTCATAAAATGGCGATAAGATTTTGCTTCGGTAATGATTTCTTCAACAGTCACTTCCTTGCCTTCATGGGTGTCCCATGTGTCACGATTATGACAATACATACAACGCATTAGGCAGCCTTGCATAAAAACAATGAAGCGAATTCCAGGGCCATCTACCGTGCCACAAGACTCAAAAGAATGAATACGACCAGTTGTTGACATCAGTTCATCTCGAATAGGTTATTTGCCCGTTATTTTATTACAAATGGTAGGGATTAAGTAGGGTTAATGTGCAATTGCCGCCGCATATCCTAAACCATATGTTGTGGCTCAAAATGAATGTCATGAAATTCTGCACATTGACTACACTGTATAGAAATAAGAACTCGTTGAATGCGATAGGGTTTAAATAAGGAATAGTTCATGGATGTACAGTTTTCTCAAAAGCAAAAAATCAGTCTATTTTTAGTTATCCTTTGTGTTGGTTTTTTAGGTTTAGGGATTTATACCGCAAAGAGCTTGATGGGTATGGATGAACAGTATCGCTCCAGTGGCGAAGTGGCATCCGGTTCTGTGGCGATATTTACTACTCAAGCAAATTTGTTGTCGCTTGCATCCGAGCTAAACAACATGCAAGGCAATCAGGTCAACTCGATTTTGAATAAATTGGATCAGTTGATGGAAGAGGTGAATGCTAATGTTGCTTTCCTGCAAAAGACCAATTTTGCTCAAGAAGGGGAAGTGTTGCTCAAGGCGGCCAAACAATTTGACCAATTTTTGCGTCCTTGGTTGCAAGTGAAATCAGAGGTGGGTTTCAACGTTAACGAAGGTAAGCTGGGTGAGCTGAAAACGTTGGCCACCACGATAGAGAAAAAGATAGATGAGACGGGGATGGTTACAATCAACTCGGATTTTCAAGCCATGGTTAAGGCGCAGCAAAATTATTTATTAGAACCCACGGAGCAAAACTTAAAACTGTTTAATCGTGCTATGGCCAGTTTCGTCAATATGTCTGATTCTTATTCGATGTTGGATCTGTATGAAAAAGAGATACAACAATTTAAACAGGCTTTTTTACGTGTGAGTGAACTGTCTCAGCAATTGCAAGTGATGGAGAAACAAAGAGGCGATACAGAGGCGCAAGTTAAGTCGGTGATTCAAGATATTTCAACCAAGCTTTCCGCGTTGAGTGAGCAATATCAGTTGGCCGCAAAAACGACCGCATCGCAAACACAGTGGTCCGTATTGGCGGCCTGTGCGTTACTTGCCATATTGACCATTGCTATTTTCCTTACCTTTAGTTTTTCTCTTTCTCGTTCTTTGTCGCAAACTATTCACGTGTTGAACAATATCTCGCGTGGCGATTTGTCACGCCGTATGCCGATGACGAATAACGAAAAGGACGAATTCAATCAACTGGCATTGGCCATTAACCAAAGCTGTGAAAATTTAGGGAAATTGGTGAGTGGTGTGCAGAAAAGCAGTGAAGCCTTGTCTGGTGATGCCGCATCACTGAATGTTGGATTAGACACTTTGGTGACAAATCAATCTGACGTTTTGGGACAAACGCAATTATTGGCATCGGCCACAGAAGAGGTCAGCGTGACGACCCAAGAAGTCTCCAATTCATTGGAGTTCGTTGCGGAACTCAGCAAATCTTCTATGCAAAGCGCAGAAGAGGGAGGAAAAGTGATTTCCGTTGCTATTACGTCACTGGTTGAGGTTGGTAAAATCCTAAGCTCGGCCGCAGGCCACATCCATCAACTTGAACAAGCTTCTGCAAAAGTAGACTCGGTGATGGACATCATTAATGGTATTGCCGAGCAGACTAACTTATTGGCACTCAATGCCGCAATTGAAGCGGCGAGAGCGGGAGAGCAAGGTCGTGGTTTTGCTGTTGTCGCTGATGAAGTTCGAAGTTTAGCGGTAAGAACGGTCAATGCCGTGGCCGAAATTTCCGGCACTATTGATACTATGCAAAAGGAAAGTGCGGAAGTAATCACTTATATTGCGCAATCTGAGCAGTCTATGCAGAGTGGGCAAGAGAAAGGTAATGAGGCAATACAGGCTATCGCGCAAATTATCAAAAAAGCAGATGAAGCGGCGAATAAAACAGAAGCCATTTTTGCATCGATCCGAGATTTGGCGACGACTAGCCATTCAATGGCAGATAATATGATACAAATATCTCGAGCCATGAAAGCCTTGGAAGAGAACAATGAACAGTTAAGAGCAACCAGCCAGATTGTGGATAAACGCTCTAGCAGCCTAAGTGTAGACTGCCAAAGTTTCACCATATAATTTCAGTTTGCTAAACGTTAGAAAAAAGCAAAAAGAGAAATATTACCGACACCGTGAATGGAGTTTTTGTCTTCCTTATACTCAGGTGTGTTTGCGGTGAACGTTAAACTCGCACCGACTTGTTGAATATACCAAGCCGCACCAACTACGGCGGTCGCCTGAAGATTTTCCAAGTTAACTTGGTAATATTCAGATGGGTGATCCAATCCGTTTAAAGGCCTATCTCCTTCGATGGTAATGTCATTGAAGCGATAGCGTCCTTCTACACCTCCGAATAGAAACCATCCAGTATCCGAGGCACCAATCATCCCTGCCGAGAAAGGGTTTTCTGCACTGATTTGAGCACTGCCAAAGTTACCCGCAAGATCGGTCCCCCAACGCATCATAAAACCTGTGGAGAGATCACTGCGAAAGTTACCTACATTGACCTCTGAAACGTTGGAAAGCTCAACGTCAGTTCCTGCATAGCTGCGGTATCGTGTCAGATTAAAGTGAGACAGATAACCCACGCTGCCGACGATTTTTTCCTCTACTTGGTAGGCCCAGCCATTGGGTTCGTCAGATTTAGTGATGCTGTGCACTAACTTTTGCGCTTTCTCAGAAAGCGCAGCATCTCCGGTGGTTCCAATGGTTAAATTTGCCCGCGTGGCTTGTTGGGGATGCAAACTAATATAGTTAAGCTCGGTGTGTAAATACCCAGCGTAAGGTCGTTCATTCGGCTCTGGTTTGGTAAGAGAAATCTCCGAAGGAGTCCACATTTTGTGGCCAATGCTGATTTCCCATTTGTCCAATGGGGCCGCTCCCCAAACCGAAAGGCTAAGTGGTTTAGCCCACCAATATGGAGCAATCGCCCCTGAGGTGTAGCTTAAAAATAAACCATTGGTGTAGTCGCGATCTACGCCAAATACGCCATCGTTATCGAGGTTAAAAGCAACCGTTGCGTGTTGAGAGGCCAGCGCAGAAGCACTGAGTAACGTCAATGGAAGAATGTGAAATAGCTTCATACGAACACTGCAGAGTATAGACAAACCCTAATCATATAGGAAAGATGCGCTATTCAGTTGATAAATAGGCAATTGAATCAAAATAAATGTGGTCAGCGTAACATTTGTGGTCGATGCATTACGCATTTTTGATTTCTGAGTATAAAAAAGCCCCACTCATCGAGCAGGGCTTAACTATTTTGCTAGTAATTTAACTGAAATTATAGAGATTCAGTGAAAGTACGTGCAATAACGTCAGCTTGTTGTTCAGCAGTCAGTGAGTTAAAACGCACAGCATAGCCAGATACACGAATGGTCAGCTGAGGGTATTTCTCAGGGTGTTTAACCGCATCTTCTAAAGTTTCGCGATTAAGCACGTTCACGTTTAGGTGTTGGCCACCCTCAATGCCTGCTTCATGGTGGAAGTAACCATCCATCAGGCCAGCAAGGTTGGCACGTTGACTTGCTTCTTCTTTGCCTAACGCATTTGGAACGATAGAGAAAGTATAAGAAATACCATCTTGTGCATCAGCAAACGGTAGTTTCGCTACTGAAGTCAATGATGCTACTGCACCTTTTTCGTCACGGCCATGCATTGGGTTTGCACCCGGTGCGAAAGGCATACCAGCACGACGACCATCAGGTGTGTTACCTGTTTTCTTACCATATACCACGTTTGAAGTGATAGTCAGGATAGACTGAGTTGGAATTGCATCACGGTACATCTTAAGTTTACGGATTTTGCCCATAAACGTAGAAACAAGTTGGCATGCGATGTCATCAACGCGGGCGTCATTGTTACCAAATTTAGGATAATCACCTTCGATTTCGAAATCGATCGCTAGGCCATCTTCGTCACGAATTGGCTTAACTTTTGCGTATTTGATTGCTGATAGAGAGTCAGCAGCAACAGACAGGCCAGCAATACCACATGCCATCGTACGTTTAACGTCACGATCATGCAGTGCCATTAGCGCGGCTTCATAGCTGTATTTGTCGTGCATGTAGTGAATGCTGTTTAGTGCGGTCACATATTGCTTCGCCAACCAATCCATGAAGTGGTCCATTTTTGCCCATAGTTCGTCATAGTCAAGATACTCACCTGCGATCTTGTCCATTTTAGGACCAACTTGGATTTTCAACTTCTCATCAATACCACCATTGATGGTGTAAAGCATGGTTTTAGCAAGGTTTGCACGCGCTCCGAAGAACTGCATTTGTTTACCTACAACCATTGGCGATACACAACATGCGATAGCATAGTCGTCAGAGTTCATGTCTGGACGCATTAAATCATCGTTTTCGTACTGGATAGATGAAGTATCGATAGATACTTTTGCACAGAAACGTTTAAAGCCGTCAGGTAGCTGCTCAGACCAAAGTACAGTGATGTTTGGCTCTGGAGAAGGACCCATAGTGTATAGGCTGTTTAGGAAACGGAAGTTAGAACGCGTAACGAGTGTACGACCGTCAAGACCCATACCACCCATTGATTCTGTTGCCCAAATTGGGTCGCCAGAGAATAGTTCATCGTATTCAGGAGTACGTAGGAAACGAACCATACGCAGCTTCATTACGAAGTGGTCGATCATTTCTTGAGCTTGTACTTCAGTGATTTTACCCGCTTCTAGATCACGTTGGATGAAGATATCTAGGAAAGTCGAAGTACGACCTAGCGACATTGCCGCACCGTTTTGTGATTTAACAGCAGCTAGGTAGCCGAAGTAAGTCCACTGGATAGCTTCTTGTGCAGTTTCTGCTGGGCGAGAGATGTCAAAACCGTATTTTTCAGCCATTTTTTTCATTTGGCCAAGTGCGCGGTGTTGCTCTGCAATTTCTTCACGAAGTTGCATCGTTGCCGTTAGATCTTCGCCGTTCTCAAAACGCTCTTGTAGAGAAGTGAATTGAGCAAGCTTATCCTTCATTAGGAAATCAATACCGTAAAGTGCTACGCGACGGTAGTCACCAATGATACGGCCACGACCATAAGCATCAGGAAGGCCCGTCAGAACACCAGACTTACGACACGCTAGAATATCAGGAGTGTAGATATCGAAAACGCCAGCGTTGTGAGTTTTACGGTATTCTGAGTAGATTTTTGAAATCATAGGGTCAAGAGTTCTACCGTATGCTTTGCAAGAACCTTCAACCATACGCACACCACCGTTAGGGATGATAGCGCGCTTAAGTGGTTTCTCAGTTTGTAGACCAACGATAGTTTCAAGATCTTTTTCGATGTAGCCTGCATCGTGAGCTGTGATGGTAGAAATAACGTCAGTATCGAAATCGACAGGGGCCTTAGTCGCGTTTTCCTGTTTGATACCTTCCATCACTTTAGCCCAAAGCTTGTTTGTCGCTTCAGTACCTTCAGAAACTAGGAAAGATTCGTCACCTTCATACGGCGTATAGTTCTTTTGAATAAAATCACGAACGTTAACTTCGTTTTGCCACTCACCTGCAACAAAACTTTCCCAAGCTTTAGCAAATTGCTCTGCCATGACATACCTACCTTTTTAGTAGAAAAAACACGTACCGTCTTCACCGTTGAGCCAGTTATCCTCGAAAGGAGCAGTACACTCTATTAATACAATATCTATATTCACACTATTCAATTATCTGAATATAGATATTGTGCTTTTAAGCCTTGAATGCAAG
>NZ_CAWNTB010000208.1:0-15251 GCF_963877065.1 Vibrio sp. V01_P9A10T6 | reverse complement strand
ACAAAGAGAACTTGCCTTTATTACGTCAGGTTTATCACGACAATGTCCTTTTTGAGGATGCCGCTCATCGAATAGAAGGTTGGCGTGCGCTATCGGATTATTTTGCTCGTTTGTATCAGAACGTAGAGCGTTGTGATTTTACCATCCATGATCACCAGCAAGTCGGTGACTGCGGCTTTCTCACATGGACTATGTCTTTGCAGCATCCTCGGCTAGCTCGTGGAAAACTTATACAAGTGCAAGGGATGAGCCATCTCAAGTTTCAAGACAACCAAGTCATTTATCACCGTGATTACTTCGACTTGGGAGAAATGCTCTATGAACACATTCCGCTGCTGGGAAGTGTTATTCGTTCGATCAAACAGAGGTTAGGGCAATGAAGAGTGTACTTATCACGGGAGCCACTTCTGGTATTGGTTATCAGCTAGCTGTTGATTATGCAAAAACGGGTTGGCAAGTTATTGCTTGTGGGCGTAACCAAGCCAAGCTTAATCAAATGCATCAAGAGTATCCGCAGATCCAAGGTATTGCGTTTGATATTACCGATTTTGAGCAAACGAAATCGGCTTTATCGCAACTGCCTTTTACTCCTTCACTGTGGATCCTCAACGCTGGCGATTGCGAATACATCGATCATGGTCAAATGGATTCACTCCGGTTTAAGCGTGTGTTTGACGTAAACGTTTTGGGTTTAGCTCATTGCATTGAGGCGATACAGCATCACTTTGTTGCTAACCACCGTGTGGCGATCGTTGGTTCCATCGCCAGTGAAATCGCGCTGCCAAGAGCAGAAGCCTATGGCGCTTCTAAAGCGGCGGTTAGTTACCTAGCACGCTCGCTCATGCAAGATTGGCGAGAGCAAGGTGTTGCTGTGACGATGATCTATCCTGGGTTTGTTGCCACGCCTTTGACTGATAAAAATAGTTTTTCGATGCCAATGATGGTCAGTGCCGAGTATGCATCGCAGGCGATTCGCCGTGGGTTGGAAAAAGGCAAAACCACCCTCTATTTTCCGGCTCGTTTTACGAGCCTATTACGTTTGATTGGCAGCTTACCTTACGCATGGCAAGGCAAATTAGTTGCGGCATTACTTAAATAACGATCTGTTTTGTAATTAAAGGAATTGAGTATGAAAATCGCCATTATTGGTAGCGGTATTTCCGGGTTAACATGCGGTTATTATCTGCATAAACATCATGATGTTACCGTGTTTGAAGCCAATCATTACATTGGTGGGCATACCGCCACCGTCGATATTGAGCTCGATGGTCAAAATCATGCAGTTGATACTGGTTTTATCGTGTACAACGACCGGACCTACCCAAATTTCATCGCAATGATGAATGAAATTGGCGTAAAAGGCATTCCGACTCAAATGAGCTTCAGTGTGCGTAATGATGCGAATGGGCTGGAATATAACGGTCATACCGCAACTACGTTGTTTGCACAAAAGCGGAACTGGTTAAACCCTGTCTTTTATCGCTTCATTTTTGAAATCATTCGCTTCAATCGGTTAGCGAAACAGCAAGCAGAACAAGCGCATCAATCAATGCAAACCTTAGGTGATTTCTTATTTGAGCACCAATTTTCTGACTATTTTTGTGAAAATTATATTTTACCGATGGGAGCGGCAATTTGGTCATCTTCCTTGGCTGATATGCGGGTTTTTCCGTTAAGTTTCTTTTTGCGTTTCTTCCTCAACCATGGCCTGCTAGAGATCACTAACCGACCACAATGGTATGTGGTTGAAGGCGGATCGCGCGCGTACATCGAACCCTTGACGCAAGGTTTTAAAGATAAGATTCATCTTGATAGCCCAGTTACACAAGTCAAACGCGGCTCGGCAGGTGTCGAGCTCATTGTTAATGGGCAATCACACCACTTTGATCATGTGATTTTTGCATGTCACAGCGATCAGGCATTAGGTATGTTAGAGCAACCGACAGAGGCTGAGCAAGAAGTGCTCGGTGTAATGCACTATCAAGCTAATGAAGTCACTCTACATACCGACACATCACTGCTGCCTAAGCGAAAAGCCGCTTGGGCAGCTTGGAACTATTGGCTTGATGGTAGTTCAGATCAAGAATCGCGTTTACCAGCGCTGACCTACAATATGAATATCTTGCAGCATATTAAAGGCGCTCATACTTTTTGTGTATCGCTCAACAGCGGTGACCGCATTGCTGATGAGAAAGTTTTACGACAGTTTACTTATCACCACCCGGTATTTACCACGCAATCTATCGCGGCTCAGCAACGCAAGCCTGAAGTCAACGGTGTGAATAACACTTGGTACTGTGGCGCTTATTGGCGCAATGGTTTTCATGAAGATGGCGTGACCAGTGCGCTGGATGTGGTGACACAGCTTGAAGCGCAAGCGCAGCAGTTAAAAGGCGCGGCGTGATGGAGACGGAGCCCAACAGTTGTTTGATGGTTGGCATGGTACGTCATCGACGCTTTACTCCGATTGAACATGCGCTCAATTATCCATTGTTTATGCCGTGTATTGATCTCGATGAACTGGATCAACTGAGTGATTCAGTTTGGGGGTTTGGCGAAAAATGGTGGCACTGGGCGCGTTTTCAGCGAGCCGATTATCTTGGTGAAGGGGATTTAAAACAGTGCATACAAGATAAAGTTCATGAGCTGACGGGCGACCGCTGCTTTGGAAAGGTGATGGCAGTATGTCACCTTCGTTATTTAGGAATCTATTTCAGCCCGGTTAATTTCTACTATCTTTATGATCAACAAGGTGAATGGCAATACTTGTTGGCCGAAGTGAGTAATACACCTTGGAATCAACGGCACTACTACGCGGTGAAAGCACAAGCGGGAGAAGAGCAGCAACAGTGGCGCCATCAAAAGGCGTTTCATGTTTCTCCCTTCAATCCTATTGATCAGCAATATCATTGGAAGTTGAAGCCGCTTGGTTCGTCATTGAGTGTACATTTGGAATGCCATAAAGAAGGTAAAGTTTTCGATGCGACTTTATCGATGAAGGCACAACCATTTAATTCAAAAAATTTACTCAAGTTATTGATCAAAACACCCGTGATGGCCGTAAAAGTGACAATAGGTATTTACTGGCATGCTTTAAAGCTGTGGCTTAAAGGAGCACCTTTCTACTCCAATCCACATTCATAAATACGCAAGATCTACACAGAGACAGTGTCTAAATAACAATAACAAGGAGAACGCTCAATGCTTAATTCACAAACTCTCGCGTTGCCCAAGCAACTGACAGGGTTGCAAAAGAGTGCAAGAAGCTTCATTTTTCGCTGTCTACAGCGTTTAGACGTCGGCACTTTAACCATCATTGAAACCTTTTCCAATGAAGGCGCGTCCAGTCAGGAGACTTTTGGTGTACTTAAAGAGCATCAACCCCATGCAACGATTGAAATACATCATCCTCATTTTTATGCTCGTTTATTAAAAGGGGGTAGTATTGCAGCGGGTGAAGCTTACATGGATGGTTGGTGGGATAGCCCGAATTTGACCAGCCTAATGGAACTGATGGCTCGTAATGTCAGTGCATTAGATGGCATTGAAGCTCGCAGTAGTGTGTTGACCAAACTTTTTTATAAAGTCAGCCACTGGCTCAATCGAAATTCAATCGATAAAGCCAAAGAGAATATTCATGCCCACTACGATCTAGGCAATGATCTCTACCACACCTTTTTAGACAGTAATATGCTCTATTCCAGCGCGTTGTTTCTGCATCCGGATGAAACGTTAGAGCAGGCGCAAATCAATAAAATGGAACGTTTGTGCCAGCAGTTGCAACTCAAAGCAAGCGACCACGTGATTGAGATTGGCACCGGTTGGGGTGCGATGGCGATTTACATGGCCAAAACTTACGGCTGTCAGGTCACGACGACGACCATTTCTGAAGAGCAGCATTACTACACCGCACAGCAAATAGAGCGGCAGGGGCTGGAGAGTCAAATCACCTTGCTTAAGCAAGATTACCGCCTGCTACAAGGTCAGTACGATAAATTAGTCTCGATAGAGATGATCGAAGCGGTCGGTAAAGAGTACCTCGCCTCTTATATTGAAAAGTGCCAGTCACTACTAAAACCCAATGGTTTGATGGCGATTCAAGCCATTACCATTGCTGATCAACGTTATGATTATTACAGCAATAATGTCGATTTCATTCAGAAATACATTTTCCCCGGCGGTTTTTTACCCTCAATTACTGCATTGACAACGGCGGCGACACAGCACAGTGATTTAGTGGTTCGCAACCTGTTTGATCTTGGTCCTGACTATGCTCATACGCTTGCTCATTGGCGTCACCGTTTTGAGGTTGCAAAGCATCAAGTTTCGCAACTTGGGTATGACGAGCGATTCACGCGTATGTGGCGTTACTATTTCTGCTACTGCGAGGGGGGATTTTTAGCAAAATCCATCAGCACTGTACATATGACTTTGCAAAGACCGATGTAATGAAAACGCTGTTTGCTGTCTCTCTTTGGTTTCAAGCGATCTGGTTTGTTGCTGTGCTTGGTACAGAACGTTTGCAGTGGTTGGCATTGGCCATGATGTTAGCCGCATTGATGTTTTCCTTGCGGCACTTCTCTTATCCTTTGGAAAGGGTGATTGCGTTAACCATAGTGGGTATTGTTATCGATGCCCTTAATCAGTATTTCGGATTATTACGCTTTGCTACCAATGACTTTCCCATTTGGTTAATGGTGTTGTGGGGCGCTTTTTCTTGGTATGCCTCCCATTTAGTGGTGCTGATGAAACGTTATCCATCCAAACTCATTTGTTTGATAGTCGGCGTGTTAGGCAGTTTAAGTTATTGGGCGGCAGAACGTTTAGGCGCTGTACATTTTGATTGGCCATTGGGTTTGACTATGGCCATCTTGTGGCTACAGTGGATGATGATCGGTGCATTGATACTTAGGGTATTTAGCGATGATGTTAGCAAAGAGAAATAGGCTAAGAAAATTCAACCTGTTACTGATAGTGATTGCCTTTCACAGCTTGGTGAATAACGCTTTTGCGGCGGTGGCAGACGATAAACTGGCCGAGTGGCAAACTTGGCCAGTGATTGGCCAAGCGAATTTAAGCTGGTTATGGCTAGATATTTATTCCTCGCAGCTTCGTACCCCATCAGGGCAGTACGAGCAAGGAAGCGATTTATCACCTCATCCCTTGGCGCTTGAAATTGAATATCAGCGCGACATCAGTAGTAAACAGCTGGTGGAATCGACCGCAGAGCAGTGGCAAAAACTCAAATTAACCGAGCAACAAATTGCACCGTGGCTGGTGCACCTATCGTCCATTTTCCCCAACGTTACTGAGGGCGATCGCTTGATTTACACCTCCGATGGGCAGCAGGGCGCTTTTATTTTTCATCCTAAGAATGGTGTTCAAGCCCAGGTTGGTACAGTCGTCGACGAAGCGTTAAATGACGCCTTTCTCGCGATATGGTTGTCGCCACAGACGCAATACCCACACTTACGCAAGCAATTGATAGGAATGCAACCATGAAAGCGATAGCCAGACGCAGTTATCTGTTACTTTTACTTTGGTTAGTGGGGTGCAGCGCTGATCTCACTCAATACCAATCCACGCAACCTAAGTTTGATCTATTTGAGTACTTCTCTGGTCGAACGTTCGCATGGGGGATGGTGCAAGATTATACGGGGATGCAAACGCGTCGTTTCGAGGTTGCCATCGACGGAACAGTTGAGGGGAATAAACTCACTTTGGTTGAAGACTTCAATTTTGATGATGGTGAAAAAAGCCAAAGAGTATGGGTGATTGAACGTTTTGCTGATGGAAAATATATCGGTCAAGCGGATGATGTATTAGGCCAAGCCCAAGGTGAAGAAGTAGGTAACGCCTTGCGCTGGCAATATGATTTTTCCTTACCTTATGGTGATTCTACGCTAACCGTTACCTTTGACGACTGGCTTTACCGGCAAGATGAAAAGCGGGTGTTTAACCTGACTAAAATTAAAAAATTTGGTATCGAGGTCGGTAAACTAACGCTGTTCTTTGAAAAACAATAAGGCTCCGTAAGGAGCCTTATTGTGCTGATCATATGGCTTTGGAATTATCTCTGTTCTGCGCGTGGCGCTCTTGGCTTAGAGGCTTGAGCAAACGGTTTGCCTTTACTTGTAGGGCGAGAGTGTGTAGGTTTAGATGCACCGCCTTGGTTTTTCTTACCGTTGTCTGTCGCGCTGCTAGCGCGTGATTTGCTTGGTGAAGTAGCGCTCTCTTTACGCGGGTTAAGAGCATCAAAGCCCGGCTGAGTTTTGGTGTGTTTGGTCGCAAAACGGTTCGCTCCGTGACGGCCAGATTTACGACGCTGCGCAGGCGTGAGTGCATCGACATCATTCGCAGGCACTAAGCAGTTAGGTTTATCACCAATCAAATGCTTTTTACCCATGTTGATCAAGGCTTCACGGATAATCGGCCAGTTTAATGGGTCATGGTAGCGTAACAGCGCTTTGTGCAGCCTGCGTTGACGCTCTCCCTTCGCGACAGTCACTTCTTCACGTTTTTTGTATTTCACACGTTTGAGCGGGTTAGTCTCTGAGTAATACATCGCGGTTGCATTACACATTGGCGATGGATAGAAGTTCTGCACCTGATCACACTCAAAATTGTTTGATTTTAGCCACAGTGCCAAATTGAGCATATCTTCATCTTCCGTTCCGGGATGCGCGGAAATAAAGTATGGGATGAGGTACTGTTTCTTACCTGCTTCAGCGCTGTACTTCTCAAACATCTCTTTGAAGCGATTATAGGTGCCCATACCCGGTTTCATCATCAGATCGAGCGGATTCTTCTCGGTATGTTCTGGGGCGATCTTGAGATAGCCTCCTACGTGATGCGTGACCAATTCACGCACATATTCAGGAGATTCAATCGCCAAGTCATAACGCACACCAGAGGCGATCATCACTTTTTTAATGCCTTTGACTTTGCGCGCTTCACGATAGAGATCAATCGTATGTTTGTGGTCGGTATTGAGCTTATGGCAAATTCCGGGGAAAACACACGATGGGCGGCGGCAGTTCATCTCAGCTTTAGGATCACTACAACCTAAACGGTACATGTTCGCCGTTGGCCCACCCAAATCCGAAATGGTTCCAGTAAAGCCGGGAACTTTATCGCGGATCTCTTCCATCTCATTCAAAATCGACTCTTTCGAACGGTTTTGGATAATGCGCCCTTCATGTTCGGTAATCGAGCAGAATGAACAACCACCAAAGCAGCCACGCATGATATTAACCGAGGTTTTGATCATGTCATAAGCAGGAATTTTACTTTTGCCATACATAGGGTGAGGCACGCGTGCGTAGCTCAGGCCAAACACGTAATCCATCTCTTCTGTGGTGAGTGGGATCGGGGCTTGGTTGACCCACAACTCACGGTCGCCATGACGCTGAATCAGCGCCCGGCCGGAATAGGGGTTGGTTTCTAAATGCAGTACACGGCTTGCATGCGCGTATAAAATCCGGTCATTATTTAGCTTTTCAAAAGCAGGCAAACGAACCGCTGTTGTCGCGGCATCATGGCGAGAAGGACGAATGGTGATTGGCTTCGCTTCGGCTTCTTTTTCTTGATTAGTTTCACACTGCGTTTCCACCGCGTAAGGGTTCACAGGAACAAACGCTTTACCCGGTTTCTCAATACGTGATGAGTCAATGATGGTGTAATGTTCAGGCTCAGCGGCCAGGTTCACGGCTGTGCCGCGAATATTGGTCATATCAGCGATATTATCGCCATTGGCTAAGCGGTGCGCTACTTCAACCAATGCGCGCTCTGCGTTACCAAACAGCAGTATGTCGGCTTTGGCATCAAACAGCACAGAACGGCGCACTTTGTCTGACCAATAATCATAATGGGCAACGCGGCGTAAACTGGCTTCTATACCACCGAGTACCAGTGGTACATCTTTATAAGCCTCACGACAACGCTGCGAATAGACAAGCGTGGCGCGATCTGGACGTTTGCCACCTTCATTATTGGGTGTGTACGCATCATCATGACGTAATTTTTTGTCAGAGGTGTAGCGGTTGATCATCGAATCCATGTTGCCGGCCGTGATGCCAAAAAACAGATTAGGTTTTCCCAGCGCCATGAAGGCATCTTTATTTTGCCATTGCGGCTGGGCAATGATCCCAACGCGAAAGCCTTGCGCTTCAAGTAAACGGCCAATGATCGCCATACCAAAACTGGGGTGATCCACATAAGCGTCACCCGTGACAATCACGATGTCACAGCTGTCCCATCCTAGGGCATCCATCTCCTTTTTACTGGTTGGCAGGAAAGGTGCGGTTCCAAAGCACTCTGCCCAGTATTTTTTATATTGATGAATAGGAGTGACGTTGCTGTGCATATTTTGACCTCTGATTAATGAGCCGCGCATTATAACGACTTGCACTGGTAGTATCTAGCGGAACATTGGCTTTGCGTTCTATTTATAAAGAAAATTATTAATAAAGTGAGCGGTAAGTGTGTCGGAGAGATACTAAGTGATATGTGATAAAAAGGATGCACCAATAGTAAAAAGGTCAACCAGTAATAAAACGGGTTGACCTTTAGACAAGAGTTAGTGGCTCAAGTAACGACGTCGAATCAATAAGGCGGCCAGCATTGACAATAAAGTCATTCCACCAGTACTACCGCCGCCTGAACCTCCTGAAAGTGGGGGTAAGGTAAAGGAGTAAGGCTTTTCATATTTCAAATTTTTGATGTAAGCCGCATCACTGCCGGTTGGTGTGCTTGATGTCTTTACGTATTCAAAGCGGATATCGTTGACTTCTTCATTCAAATATAACGTTCTGCTGCCACTACGTTCACCATCTTCGATTATGTAAGTGTTACCGTTCACTTTCACAATTAAGGAATCATAAATAAAAGTAGAGGAGACTTGGAAATCAAAACTTACTTTTCCTTTCGGGACGTTTTCAAGAAACAAAACCGATCTCGCTTTATCGTTCATAATGGCAGAACGTAGCCAACCATCTTCTTCTAGCCAAGGGTTTACATTCACACTAAGACTGCTATTGGGTACGGTAATTAACCCCTCTAGTGATTTTGAAGCAGGTTGTAGAACCGTATTGAGCTTTATTGACGAGGTGACGGTTCCTAAATTTAGTGGGCTATTAGTGTTAATCTCTAAGCGCACATCAGCAGGTGTCATTGAATCAATGGTATAAGAAACATCAACATAACATTGGCTACTCGGAGCTAAGCCTAGCGAACAGTTTTCGGCTGTGATATTTGCAGAAGCTGGAGATAGTGTGACGTTGTTTGCGGTAATAGTCTCATCAGAGCCGTTTACAAAATGAAAGCGATGGGTATGAAGCCCATACTTAATCTCGTTTTTGTGTTGAGATTGTCGGAAAGAAACCTTTGATGTTCTTTTATTCAGCCAATCATTAAAATGGTCGACTTTGGCATAAACGCCAGCTGCGCCTTGTAACCCGCAACCACGCCCCCAACTAACGACACCATATTGAATGAAATTACCGCCGTCATTGATAAAAACGGGACCACCGCTATCACCATGGCAGGTATCTTGCGGGTAACTGCTTGCACAAAAAGCATCATTTCCTATACGAGGGTAGTTGCTACCACCTAAAGCTTGGCACGTTGCAGTATCCATTAACGATATTTCGGCTTTACGTAAAACTTGAGAAGGATTGCTCGATTTATTCAACAGTTGGCTGTAACTCGTTGCCCCAAAGCCAATGATCTCTAAAACCGTGCCAGCGTGTAGCAGATTAAGTGCACCAGCATCAGGTCGGGTGACTGCTTGTATTGGTAATGAGTTTTCTAATTCAAGAATGGCGATATCGTTGAATTTTTCGCTATAGTCAGCATGAGTTTCATCATCATAAGCTTCATGATAATAGATTTGTTTGACTTTTACCCGGCGACCAGCATTAGTACGTAAGTCATACGCTCCAACCGTCACTTCAATATCCTCAGCATTGAGCGGGTTTTTTCCTGCTACGCAGTGAGCGGCGGTAAGTACATACTTATCACCCAAGTAGCTGCCACCACAAAAAGAGCTTTTAAGAGTTGAATAGTGTAAGGCAACCATAAAGGGAAAGCTACCCGCGTCAGCAGGAGTTCCATTGATGATTCTAGTTGATATTCCGGATTCCGTTCCAGAAGCACTGAACTGAAAAGATGTAAACAGAAGCGCTCCTAGCGCGACTGAAAAAAGGGGTTTGTTCATGAGTACCTCGGATTAGTTTTTCCAGCACCTCTTAGGTGTGGGAACGGTACCATATAGAGGCTGATGAATCTCGTCAATCAGTAATAATTATCATATCGACAAGATATATTAATCAAATAAGGCAAGTTAATGTATTTCAGTAGCTTGTAAAATGAACCAATTGGTCATTTTGTATCCATTATTTTCTTTCGATTACGATAGTTCTAGGCTACTCCTTTTGAGGTGTATTGGTGTTCGGCGTTTTTTATATGGCTTGTCTGGCCTAAAATAATAAATAAGCAACTGCATTTACATCATTAGTGCTAACTCACGGCTTGTGATTAAGTTTTGCTCTATGCTGTGACCATTAATGGTCAATCATTTGAATGAGTTGGAGTCTATATGGCACAGGTGAAGTCTCAAGAGCTACGAGAAAAGGCAGACCTTCGAGAACCGCCAGTGGCTCGATATGATGCGATTGATTGGTCGTTTAACCTAACGACTTCCGAGTTTATTTGTGATCTGAAAGCGGCGAATGCGTTATTTCATTCCAGTGTTTCGATAGCCAATATCCAAGAACTCTTGCGTTATATGACGCCGAGCAAAGCTGCAGAGATGAAGCGCTGCTTCAAGTATGTGATTGAAAGTGGCAAAAGCCATGCTTTAAATTGCAACCTTGTTATTTCGGATCAGGCGTTAACTTATGTGGAGATTTTTATCGAGCGTACTTCTCTCACGCAGTTGCAAGGTACGATTCGACCGCTGCTCAAACTGGAATCATTGCAAGAGGTGGCCAAGCTTTTTGAAGGAGTGTTTGATAATACACATCATGGTTTGATCCTAACCGACGATCAAACGCGGGTTTTGGCTTGTAACCACTATTTTGAGCAGCATTCAGGTTTCAAACAAAATGAGCTACTTGGATTAAAAGCCAACCTATTTAATGCAGGCAAGCATTCCAAAGAGTTTTACCAATCGATGTGGCATGACATCAATACCAAAGATTATTGGAGCGGTGTTATTCTCAATCGTCGGGCATCTGGGCTGGTTGCACCACAAGAATTAACTATTCAAAAAATCGTACTGCAAGATGGCCGAGTGTTCTTTGTAGGGATGACGCTTGATTTAGCCGATAATCTTCACCGCGTAGCCGATACGGCACTTGGGGATATCGATCTTTTGACGCAACTGCCTACCGAACAAAAGTTTAAAGCCTTGCTCGAAACATATTGCATGGAGTACCCCAAAGGCCAAACACAAATTGTTTTGGCTTTTCAACCTGCGTTTGAATCAGATCGACACCATGTAGAAACTTTAATGCTTTCCAGTTTTTTGGCGCGCTGTAAAGAAGCTAAGTTGGTGGGCTATGTGGGAAAAGATATTTATTTGGTCAGTTTGAGCTGTTCAGAGTGCAAAAAAACTACCGACTTTCGCCTCATTCAACATGCGATCCGTCGCTTTATGAAAGAGTTAAAGAACGAATCGAGCTCGCACGCCGCGATTATTAATGGCCGAATTGGTGTGTCTGTTTTAGGGTTCGATGCAAAAACGCCAGCTCGAATGGTGACGCATGCGATGCAAGCAATGCTTGAACAACATGCAGGGGAAGCGCGTAACATCAGTTTCTATCACAGTGAAATACATCAACAAGTGAAACGTAGAAAAAACTTGGAAGACAGAGTCGCTAAAGCGATTGCGCAGAAGGACTTGGAGATACACTACCAACCGATTGTCGATACTAAAACATGGAACATTGCGAAATTCGAAGCGTTATGCCGTTTTAAGCCTGTGCCCGATTTACCTTTTACCACGCAAGAAATGATTGGTATCGCGGAAGATCTGGATTTGATTGCCGAGCTTGATCGTTGTGTCAGTATCTTGTCTTTGCAAGATTTACCAAAGATAAAAACCTTGTTTGGCCAAGGTGTTGGGGTAACAATCAACCGCTCTTTCAATACCAAAATGGATGCGACGCAGATTTTAACCAATACCATGGAGATCATTGATCGCTACACGGATACGCCTCAATCAGTCACCATTGAGCTAACTGAAAGCGCCTATTTTGATAGCCAATCTCATCAGGTTGATGCCCTCAATGCTCTTCGATCGCGTGGCGTAACGGTTGCGATTGATGATTTTGGTACGGGTTATTCCTCTTTTACCTACCTCAGTGATTGCAATTTTGATTATTTAAAAATAGATCGCGAGTTTGTCACGGACATTCAGGTCAACAGCAATAAGTACAGCATTGTTAAAATGATCACTGAGCTGTCGCACACACTCGGCGTGAAAGTGGTTGCTGAAGGGGTGGAAACAGAGCATGAGGTTTGGGTGCTTAAATCATTGGGCATTGACTACATACAAGGCTATATTTTTTCAAAACCACTACCGCTTAAGGAACTGGTTCGGGCCAAGGAGTATCGTAACCGTTTTGTGTATTCAGGCGCTAAAGTGGAACAAGAGCGAAAGCCCAACTGTTTGCTCAATCTGTTCAAAGAGGGGAAACCACATCTGGATCCCAGTGAGCCAATCTCTCTTGCTTATCAGTATATTAAAGCGACTAAAGTTGATGTGCTGCCAGTCGTCAATCAAGGAGAGTGTGTCGGCATCGTCGATGTAGCCTCACTCAATTTATATCTGACGCCGAACATGGGGACCGATCTTGAAACCACGCGTGAAGCGGCCGTATGGCGTAAGCCCGTGAATCAGATCATGAAATTTCATTTCACTCAGCTTGACGCGTACACCGAGCTGAATCAAGTGGTGAATTTGATCGAAAAAGGACATGCGTTTCCATGGGTACTGGTCGATAACACTCGTTACAAAGGCTTATTGACTCAAGCGGACGTGCTGAGGTATTTGGCCGAAAGTCAGTAACCTTCTCTGGGCATCCGCGCTTACTCTTTGCTATTATCGCGCCCAGATGTTTCCAGATGATGTTTAGATTATGATTCAAACCTTACTTTCTGTTTTTTCACCCATGCTGCTCGGTGCGCAAATCTTACTGACGTTAGTGCTGGTCAAAGGGGATATTTGTCCTGGACAACGTGGCCGTATTCATCGCGTCTTGCCAGCCATTGGTGTGCTTTGGTTGGCAGTGGCTTCACTAAAAATTGAAGCCTTTTTGGTCGTCTTTTCCATTTTCTATTTCTATTCACAAGTTCAAACCAAGAAAACTCGAGATGAAGGCCCGTTATGGGCACTGTATTTGGCGAATGGCCTTGCCTTGGCTTATGTCGCGATTCAGATATCAGAGCAGGGTCATTGGTCAGCTTCTATCGCTATGTTGCTGTTGGTTGGTTTGTTGGGCGCGAGTTTCTCGCACCTTCTACTAACGATAGCGCGCTCGCGTTTACAAGCTTTCCATCGAGTTCTACCCGTTGTGGGCATTCTCTGCTCGATGGGGATCGCTTTATGCGTTGTGCCGCACGCGTACGGGTTAGATGATGAAACGTTGGCTCAAGCAACATTGCCGTTACTAACGACATTCGGTTTCATGATTGCAGGTATTATCGTGTGGTGCTGGCATATCCTGTTTGCCAAAAGCGCTGAGAAAATTCAATTAACGGCAGCCTTGTTATTGATGCTGGCAGCCAGTATTTGTTTTCAAGGTTTGTTTAATCTCTAGACCTGGGTCACTCTTTAGTGCGAATTTTACCGCTAGTCTTTAGTGGTCTCTTTGCTATAGGAGTGAGCCATGGATTTGAGTAACGTCAGCCGTTTTGATAGCAATATATTACTTGGCATCGTCAATGAGAAGCTACGCTTAGAGTGTGATAGCTTCGAAGAGCTTGCCAGTATGTATGAAATGGATAGAGAAAATGTAGTCGGTAAGCTGGATGTTTTAGGTTACCAATACGACCCACTGACCAACCAATTTAAAGCGAACCAACGCTAGTGCTAAGCAGCGTGCAGTGACAGTTAACCAACCGCACTGTCATTCAAATAGCCATGTCGACACGACGAATAGTTTAAGCCATCTTGATCCCGTCAAGGTGGCTTTTGCATTGTTGGCGCGCGGTGGCAAAAAAAGCTTGTAAATAGTGGCGATCTTTTTCGCTGTGGCGTGTTGCGGCAAATAGTCGACGCCATAAACCTTTCCCTAGTGGCTTGCTGGTAATAAGCCCCTGCCTAGAGAACTCGCTGATGGCCCAATTTGGCAATGCTGCCACACCTAATCCAGCAGAGACCATTTGTACTAGCATCAAAGTGTTGTCGGCTTGTTTCCACTTCGCGGGTTCAACACTAGCAGGTTGTAGAAAGTGTTTCACCACATCCAAACGCTGCTTTTGTACGGGGTAAGTGAGCATCGTTTGTGAGGCGAGATCCTCTGGTTCAATCACCGATTTTCCTGCAAGTGGGTGAGTTGTAGAGGTGATAAGGCGCATTTCAAAATCAAAGAGTGGTTCGTAATGTACCTCTGAGCGAGGCAAAATATCGGAAGTGATGACCAAATCAAGTTCGCCAGCCAGCAATGCGGGTAAAGGTTCAAAGCCAAAGCCGGACGAAAAATCTAACGTCACACTTGGCCAAGCAAGCTGATATTCGCGCAGCGCTGGCATCAACCATTGAAAGCAAGAGTGGCATTCAATCGCCATGTGTAAGCGCCCATTGACGTCTTCTTTCAAACTGGCCAAGTCATTTTCAGCTCTGGCCAGCTTTGGCAAGATCTCGTCAGCCAGTTTCAGTAGGATCTCTCCTTCTGAGGTAAATTTCACTGGGCGAGTTTTACGTAGAAACAGTGGCCCGCCAATGCGTGTTTCGAGATCTTTAATCTGATGTGAAAGGGCCGATTGCGTCAAATGGAGCGCGGTAGCTGTTGAGGTGAGTGAGCCGCTATCCCTTAAAGAAACTAAAGTCTTCAGATGCTTAAGTTCAATCATTGCCATTATTTTCCTTCATTCCTTTGAGAGAACGGTGGTTGATACCAATATCGTGGGTCGCATCAACACGGTGACCATTCTGCTGTTCTGAGCTAAGTTACGCTTTTAATATGGAGCTGTAAACATCTAGACGTCTATTTATCTTGGTGTCAATTAAAGCTCTTTGCAATCAA
>NZ_CAWNTB010000207.1:0-15294 GCF_963877065.1 Vibrio sp. V01_P9A10T6 | reverse complement strand
AAAGGGTGTAAGAAAGCATGTTTTGTTGTATTCGAAGGTTTAAGTAGTGAAGCCATTTATGAATGCGAATGTGCAGACATGCCCGTCACCGTTGCCGAGGGCTCCTAGTGCGAGGATTAACCCCAAAAAAGCCCAGACTCATGGAAAGTGAAGTTTGCCGAAGCTCAAAAGAAAGCTTAATCTGATCTCATCGCGTTCTCACGATAACTGCAGCTTAGGCTGCAGTTATCGTCTATAAATCAGTAGATAATTGAAATGCTCATTTGCAAAACTAGGAGGGTAGATGCCTCGTTTTATTAAAATATTACAAATTATTATCGCTATTGTGGTTGGGGTTTTCCTCGGCTATGACCTTATTCTACATGGCATCAGCATCTTCGATGATAAGTACGTCACAATCACCTGCGTGTTATGGGTGATGCTTGAGGCTGCATTGTTTGTGATTTATAAATTAATAGAAGATGATTGAGCCGATGTGAGCGGCTCAACACAGAACAGCGAATTTTTTGGCCAAAAAAGCCTAAGCCTCTGATTCTTGTCAGGGGCTTTTTGTTCATCTCTGATTAAGGTGAATACACATAAAGTAGCGTCATCAAATGAAGTGGAGTGAGTGAATGAAGCACATTCGTCGAGAAATGACTGATTTAATTAACCGTGGATTAGATTCGCACGTTCGAATTGCTGTCACGGGGTTATCGCGAGCGGGGAAAACGGCTTTTATTACCTCCTTAGTGAACCAATTACTGCACACCTCTACCCATGATAATTTACCGCTATTTTCCGCAACGCGTGACCGACGCATTGTGGGTGCAAAACGTGTCCCTCAAACTAACTTAATGGTTCCACGCTTTGCTTACGATGAAGCGATGTCACAGTTACACAGCGAACCGCCACATTGGCCTGTGCCCACTCGTGACGTCAGCGAAATTCGCCTAGCGATCAAATACAAACCTAAAAAGCGCAGTAAAAAATTATTTGGTCACACGGCCACACTTTATCTCGATATCATCGACTATCCGGGGGAATGGCTGTTGGATCTGCCTCTGCTCGAAATGACCTATGAACAGTGGTCAGAACAGCAGTTTTCAGCGCTAAGTGAACTACGTTCCTCATTAGCCGAGCTGTGGCTTGAAGGGTTAGCTAAACTTGATGTAACACAAGACGCCAATGAGCAAAAGCTTGCTTCACTGTCGATGCTGTTTACGGAGTATTTGCACGCGTGTAAAAATGCCGGTTTGCATTGGGTTCAACCGGGGCGTTTTGTGTTGCCGGGAGAGCTAGAAGGTGCGCCTGTTCTGCAATTTTTCCCATGCCGTAATCCGTACGGTGAAGACAAGCCGGCTCCCAATAGTAATTACAGCATGTTAAAAGCACGCTATGAAGAATACCAAAACAAGGTTGTGAAAGCTTTTTACAAAAATTATTTTGCCACGTTTGATCGGCAGATTGTGTTAGTCGATTGCTTATCTCCACTCAATGACGGCTACGATTCCTTTTTGGATATGCGTCGTGCGCTTGAACAGATTATGCATAGCTTTCGTTATGGCCGTAATGGTTTACTCAAGCGTCTGTTTGCACCCAAGATAGACAAAGTTCTGTTTGCCGCAACCAAAGCGGATCATGTCACCCCTGAACAACACCCGCATTTGGTGTCGTTACTGCAGCAGATGGTTCATCCTGCTTGGCAAAGCGCCGCCTATGAGAATATTGAGATGAGTTGCATCAGTATGGCATCGATACAGGCCACACAAGCGGGTTTTATTGATAGCGGTGAGCGCACCATTCCAGCCTTACAAGGCGTGACGCTCAATGGCGAAACTTTGACCATTTTCCCCGGCGATGTGCCGAAAAAGTTACCTAACAAAGAGTATTGGCAGCATCAAGGGTTTGAATTCACCAGTTTTAAACCAAGAGCATTTAGCTGTGATGAACCTTGCCCTCATATCCGTTTAGATAAAGCGTTGGAATATTTAATTGGAGATAAGCTGAAATGAGTGATTTAAAAACCAAGCAAATCTTTAATCAAAAATTAGAACCACAACAGAAGGGTACGCCAGAGCTTACGGCTCAACAGCAATTTCAAAATAATGAAGCCTTCATTCCAATGCCGATCAGCAATGAAGAGGGTGCTGCGGAAAAAGAGTTGGAGCAAATCATTCGTCCACCACAAGGTCGGAGATGGAGAGCTGCGGCATTAGTTATAAGCTTCGCAGGTTTAATCGGTTGGCAAGCTATCGATTCAGTTATCACGGCGATTCAATCAGCGGACTGGTTAGCATTAGGCTGGGCGGGATTTATTGCTGGTTTGGCATCGTTAGGCTTAAGTACCTTAATCAAAGAGCTGTGGAAGTTACGAGCACTTCGCCATCATTTTAGTATTCAAGAGCAAAGCGAACAGCTTATGCAAACCGACAGCGTTGGCCATGGGCTCGCGTTCTGCCAAGCTCTAGCTAAACAAAGTGGCATAAAAACCGAAAGCCCAGCCTATGATCGATGGTTAAACAGCGTCAATGCTTCACACAGCGATGCTGAAATACTCGATATGTACGATGCTATGGTGGTGAGTGAACAAGATAAACAAGCAACCAAAATCGTCTCACAATATTCAACAGAAGCAGCCGCTTTAGTGGCAATTAGCCCTTTAGCCATCGCAGATATGTTGTTAGTGGCATGGCGTAATTTCACTATGATTGATCAACTGGCAAAACTGTATGGAGTGCCATTGGGTTACTGGTCTCGTCTCTCTTTATTTAAGTCCGTATTGATTAATATGGCTGCGGTAGGTGCCAGCGAACTCGCTATCGACGCCAGCATGGATCTCCTTTCTATGGATTTAGCCGGAAAAGTATCCGCGCGGGCAGGGCAAGGTTTAGGAGTGGGAATATTGACCGCTCGTCTTGGTTTGAAAGCCATGGCACTGCTCAGGCCGATGGCATGGCAGCCAGACAGAAAAGTAAAATTAGGGGCGATTCGCAAACAGATCGTCGCAAGAATCGCCGCGCTTACGGTGAAATAAGCAACATTTATCAAATAATATGCCCGAATGTGAACCTCAAAACATGAGATAACTTGACGCCATACAAGGCTTGATAGAAACTACTGTCAACTTTTCCTGACACTTTTTATTAGGATTTTTAAGTGCGTCTTGAAGTCTCTTGTGAAGATAGACTCGGCCTAACCCGAGAACTACTCGATATTCTTGCATCGAGAAACATTGATTTGCGTGGGATTGAAATCGATGTCATCGGCATTATTTACCTCAACTGCCCTGACATTGATTTTGAAACATTCAGTGAATTGATGGCTGAAATTCGCCGAATTTCTGGCGTAAAAGATGTTCGGAAAATTCAATTCATGCCCATGGAGCGGCATAATACCGAGTTAATTTCATTACTCAACAACGTGCCTGATGCGGTGCTGGCGATTGATCTGAAAGGGTTTGTTGATATGGCAAACTATTCAGCATTATCGCTGTTTAACAAAACAGAGAAAGAGGTGATAGGGCAGCCCATTTCGGCATTATTACCTTTCTTTAACCTATCACGCTGGCTTGAAGGCAACAAAGCACGACAACGTGAGGAGATCGTGCACGATGGTCTCGATTATCTGATGGAGATGATGCCTGTTTATATTACGGGTGAGTCGAAAGAATCCACCTTGGCAAGTACCATGATGATGATTCGTTCTAAAAGCCCTAGCGGCGTCGTCGATGATGCTTTGCCTTTACACAATAACCTTGGTTTTGAACATTTTGTCGGAGTTTCTAACCGCCATAAAGCGCTCATTAGCCAAGCTAAGAAGCTGTCAATGCTTGATCAACCTTTGCTTATAGAAGGCGAAACCGGAACGGGTAAAGAGATGTTGGCCAAGGCTTGCCATAATCGCTCTCACCGGGCCTCCTTTCCTTTCTTAGTTCTGAGTTGTGCTTCAATGCCGGATGATGTTGCGGAAACGGAGTTGTTTGGTCATGCGCCAGGGTCATTTAATCATCAACAAGGCCATAAAGGTATTTTTGAACAGGCGAATGGCGGCACCGTTTTTCTCGATGAAATCGGGGAGATGAGCCCTCATTTACAAATTAAACTACTGCGCTTCTTGCAAGATGGTACATTCCGCCGCGTTGGTGAGGAGCATGAAGTTCATGTTAATGTTCGTGTGATTGCCTCGACGCGTCACAAGTTGGCAGATTTAGCCGAATCAGGCGCATTTCGTGAAGATCTTTTTTATCGTCTGAATGTGTTAACTCTCCGTATTCCTACTTTGCGTGAGCGGCCTAACGACATTCAACCATTGCTTGAACTATTCGTGGCGAAACACATTAAGAAAATGGGTATGGCCAAACCACTACTAGCGGAAGATTTGGCGGATCAGCTCTCTCATTACCAATGGCCAGGCAACGTACGACAGTTGGACAACATGGTGCTCAGGGCGCTAACGGAGATGTCTGATAATCAGTTAACAGTGGATCTCTTCCATCTGCCACAGCTTGAAACCGTTCATACTGGCAATACCCATGTCAATCTTGATGGCTCATTAGATGACATCATGAAAGAGTATGAATCTCAAATTTTGGAACGTTTATATCAGTCTTTCCCTTCAAGCCGTAAGTTGGCCAAGCGTTTAAACGTATCACACACCTCTATCGCCAATAAGCTACGCGACTACGGAATTAGGAAAAATTGATGCAGTCATGCAGCACCTTGTCCCAAGTGTATGAAGTGGACAATGATATTTTAGTGCGAACCGCAAAACTTGAAGATGCGGAGATGATCGCCGCCTATTTTACGAGTAATCGTGAACATTTACGGCCTTGGGAACCTAAGCGAGAAGCGGCGTTTTTTGAGGCTCACGGGTGGGCACAGCGGCTGATTAAACTCGGTGAGCTGCATAAAATGCAATTAGGCTATTATTTGCTCATCATCGATATTAACAGTGGTGACATGCTTGGCACCATTTCGTTTAGTAACCTCTCACGCTTTCCATTTTATGCTTGTAATCTCGGCTATTCGTTAGCGAAGAATGCACAAGGTAAAGGCATCATGGGCCGTGCATTAAAAATGGCGTGCCACTACATGTTTAAGGTACAAAACCTACACCGTATCATGGCTGGTTATATGCCAATCAACAAACGCAGTGAAGCGGTGTTGATGAAAATGGGCTTTCAGGCCGAAGGTCACGCTAAAAATTATTTGCTCATTGATGGCCAATGGGAAGATCACAACCTAACAGCATTGGTTAATGCTGATTGGCGCCCAAGCTAATGGGTTATCGTTTTAAAAGTAAAGCGGCTATATTCACAAGTCAGCTAAAACATTAAGGAAATTCAATGTCGTATTTGCCTTTGGATCAATACCAAAGAAAATGGATTTTCACTCACCAATCAATGCCAGTTCCTAAGCAAGATCTGGTGCATATTAAACCCATGTCTCAAGCCAGAGCGGCGCAGTTTTGGCTGGAAAATATCAGTGCTCAAAGCCCAGATTCAGAGAGGTTAAGTTCTCAAGATTGGCCTCGTAAAGCAGGCAGTTGGATCAATGAAATCAGTTGGATGAAAGAATGGGAAAGTGACGATGAATCATTACCCGTTGATATTTTGGCCCATATTGATTGGCAAAATGACGTGACCGTTTATTTTTGTTATGAAAAGTACAATATTATCGAAACTCAATGGTCGGTATTTAAAAAATACTGGAAAAACTTCTTATTTTACGATGATGGACCAATCTTATTGGGGCGTCGCCGTGCTCAAGCGTTATGGTTTGGTTCAAATGGCAAAGTCAAATTGGGTAATAGAAAGTAACGAATAAACGAATAAAAAGCAGCTTAGGCTGCTTTTTATTCGTTCTACAGTACTCGAGAGTTATTTAATTGATACAAACTTTATAACATCACGCTACCCATTCTTTCCTATACTGATCATAAGAGATGTTCGGGAGGGCGCATGGACGATAAAATTCTCCAATCTGTTGTTGAAATTACGGGGCAGAAAAATGCGGTGTCATTGGGTTATTGTGTCATCAGCGCTCTAGTCGAGATGTTGCCTCTGAAATCGGCCTGCTTAGAACATTATATTGGCCCTCATTCCTATGTCATTGCAAAAGCTACTATCTGTAGCCGTATACCTGGAAAATTTGAAATTAACTGGGAATATGAGGGCGAGACGGTTCCAAGTTATGAACATAACCATTCTGATATCGAGCCCAAAATAGAAGATTTAGGTACAAACGGATACCATTGCATTTACCCTATTGCGATCAACGATAGTTTTTCTGCTAGGTTGTCTCTGATTCTAAAAGTTCCGCCCAAACAATATCGAATGCTCATTGAAGGCTTTGTTAAAATTTACCAAAATTACGTTTTATTATTGCATGAAAATGAGCGTGACAAGCTGACAGGGTTGTTGAATCGAAGGACGTTAGAGGATAGGTTGCGCCTTAGCTTTGATGTGCTTCCTGAAACGGCGACAGTAGGCTCAGTGATGCCTTGGGTTGCCATCATTGATCTCGACCATTTTAAACGGATCAATGATAATTTTGGCCATCTGATTGGCGATGAAGTTTTGCTCTTGGTGGCTCAGCAAATGCAGAATTTTTTTCTTAATCAAGAACAACTGTTTCGGTTTGGAGGAGAAGAGTTCGTCATTATTTTCCCTGCCAGTGAGTATGAGGTCGTGCTAAACAGAACCGAGAGGTTTAGACAGCACATAGAGCAGTTTCGTTTTCCTCAGGTTCAACATATCACGCTTAGCATTGGTATCTGCTCTATCTCGCCAAGAGAATATCTCTCAACGATTTTAGATAGAGCAGACAAAGCACTCTACTTCGCCAAAAACCACGGTCGCAATCAAGTACAATGTTATGAAGACTTGTTGCGGAGCGGTGTATTCATTGAAAACGAAGAGGGGGACAGTAGTGCCGAACTATTTTGAACGGTTCACCTTATTTCTTCGCCGATAGCGTACTACCCATTGAGGCAGTGATGATCATCGTAATGGCGATCCATTGCGTTAAGCTTAATTGTTCTTGAAGAATAATTAATCCAGCTAATGCGGCGATGGCGGGCTCTAAGCTCATTAACACACTAAAGTGTTGTGTAGACAAACGCTTTAAAGCCGACATTTCTAGGCAATAAGGTACCGCGCTTGAAAGAATCGCGACAGATAACGCCATAGGCAGTATTGACCACGTAAAAATAGACGCCTCTGATAATACAACGCCGATTGGAAACGCAAACAGGGCCGCAATCGTCATTCCTATCGCAACGGTTGAGCCTCCAGAACCGACACTGCCCGCCCTTTGACCAAACCATATGTAGGCTGCCCAGCATCCGCCGGCCGCTAAAGCCAGTGCAACGCCAATCGGATCAAGTGCATCGACACCCGTTAGATCGGGCAATAAAAAAACAATACCCAAAATAGCAAGCGCAACCCAAATCAGATCTTTTTTGCGTTTAGATGAGAGAAATGCAATGAGTAATGGCCCAGAAAACTCCAACGCAACCCCAATACCAAGAGGAATTCGTTCAATAGCAAAATAGAACATCAGTTGCATGCCACCTAGGCTTGCTCCGTAAATGATCATTGAGCGCCATTGTGAAAGAGAAAGTCGTAACTGCCATGGGCGAAAAATCATTAACAGTATTAATGCAGAGAGACCAACGCGCAGTGCAATTGTTCCACCTGGACCAACAATAGGAAATAGCTGCTTGGCTAGTGACGCGCCAGATTGAATGGTGGTCATGGCCAAGAGTAGAGTTAACACAGCCAAGAATATAGGAGATTTAATCGGTCGCATGCGCATCCATATGAAATAAAAGGAACGGGCCGATTATGCCTGAAAAATAAAGGGGTTAATAGGAACAACGAGCGGTGAATTAAAAGGGGATACCGTGAGTGCAAAACACTCACGGACCAAAAGATAAATAAGTGGGCTTGGCTTAGTGGATGTAGAAACGAGGGTTTGTCGTTCCCCAAATCGTATACAGTTCAGGGAATATGAGCTCTGCATTTTCTTCCAGCTCACTGACAGTGATTCGGCCTTGCTTTTGCGCGCCAAACAAGGTGACTTCCTGATTAGGAAGAACGCCTTTCACATCGGTTACGTCAACCAATGTGGTGTTCATTGAAGTTACTCCAACCACCTTTGCTCGTTGACCGTTAATCAATACGTCACCGCGATTGCCCATTTTTCTTGGGTAACCATCTGAATAGCCAACAGGCAGATTTGCCAAAACACTCTCTTTGGTTACGCGGTATGTACTGTCATAGCCAACAGTGCTTCCTTTAGGAAGATGGTGCAATGACGCAATACGTGTTTTGAATGAGACGATTGACGGATATTCCGGGTTAGTTGGTAAGTCGCCATACAGGACGCCGCCAGGACGTACCATATCAAGTTGTGCTTCCGGTACATTGAGAGCAGTGTAGGAGTTGGCTACATGCAAAATCAGTTCATCGCGTTTTAGGTTTGCTTGCTGAATCAACCAAGCTGAATTGGTATTAAAACTGGCCAACTTGCTGCGGATTTCGTCTGGATTGTAATTGGGGAAATGCGTCATTATCCCAACAATTTGTATGTCGCTTTGGGTAGCAATCGCAATCGATTCTTGTTTTCCTGCATCGGTTGACATATCGATACCATTGCGTCCCATACCGCCATCATTTAATGCCAAATGTACTCTTATCGTTTTACCTTTTTGCTGGCTTAGCTGAGCGAGTTGCTCAGCTTGTATTTTACTACCGATTAGCTCTTCGATATCTAACTCGACACTTTGTGCGATTTCATCAATGCTCGCAGAGCGAACACGCATCAACTGGCCTTTAAAACCGCTCTCACGTACGGCTCTAGCCTCTGCATTACTGGTAATTGCGATACAAGGGATCCCTTGCGCGAGAATAGTTGGCATTAAACCGCGAATACCGTTGCCGTAAGCATCAGCCTTCATCACGGCGCAAATTTTAGTTTGGCTGTTGATGTGGCTCTTAAACTGCTCAATATTTTGTTTGAATTGGCCAAGATCGATCTCAAGCCAAGTATTGGATTGCTGAATTTCTTGTATAGAAGGCTCACTGACGTTAAGGCTTAAAGGTGCAGAAGTCGCTGAAAAAGAGGGTAAAGCCATGGCAATTGACAGTGTAAGAAAAGAGGCTTTGAAATTCATTCTATCTCCTAGGTAAGTAAAAACAAGAAAGCCCCGTTAGGGGCTGACTCTATTTTAGTTAAGTTTGAAACGCCCCATTGCATCTTGCAATGTGACCGATAATTGACTGAGTTCGTGGCAAGCTTGCGCCGTTTGTTCTGAACCCTGCGCGACTTCTTGTGAAGCCGTATGGATATTTTCAATGTTGCGGCTTAGTTCATCGGCAACGGAATCTTGTTCACTACAAGCGCTGGCGATTTGTGTTCCCATATCCGCAATTTGAGCTACTGAGTTTTCAATTGAAACCATCAATTGCTGCGAGTGAGTTCCTTGAACGACGCAAGAATCAATGCTGACGCGCGAACGTTCGGTTGCTTCTTTTGCTTCGCCTGCCATGGTTTGTAATTTTTCAATAATGGTTGTGATTTCGCCAGTTGAAGCTTGAGTTCTTCCCGCAAGGGTGCGCACTTCATCGGCAACAACAGCAAAGCCTCGGCCAGATTCACCAGCGCGGGCTGCTTCAATCGCAGCGTTCAGTGCCAATAGGTTTGTTTGCTCAGCGATGTTACGAATAACGTCAAGTACCACGTTAATTTGTGTGGATTGTTGTTCTAAATTTGCAACGGTTTCGCCAGCCTGACCAATAATTGTAGCCACTTGTTGAATGGAGCTCACCATCGCGGCATTGTCTGTCGCACCCTCTTTGGCTTTAGTGTTGGCACTACTTGCTTGTGATGCTGAGTCTTCCGTGTTGCGTGCTACATCGGCCACTGCGGCTTTCATTTGCGTCATCGCTGTTGCGACTTGTGTGATCTGATATTGCTGCTCTTTCATACCTTGAGCTGAGATATTGGAGATTTGACTCATCTCTTCCACAGCACTGCTCAGTTGTGTTACAGCGGAGATGATCTCTTCGATCAGTTGACGTAAATTGTTCTGCATCTTTTGTGAGGCATCGGCAAGTTCACCTAATTCGTCATTGCCAATAGCATTACGATCGATCTGTTTTGCTAAGTTACCTTCTGCAATCGCGTTTGCTTGGTCAACAACTAATCGTAAAGGTCCACAAATTATGCGAGTCAAGAAGAGGGTGATAATGACCATGACGACGATAATGGAAACATTACTGATACTTGATGAAGTGTTCAGTGTGTCAACTGCTTTAAGAATATAGCTTTTGTTGCCATCCATTGCTTTTTGCAAGATGCCAATCAGCGTTTTTATGTCGGCTTCAATTTTCGTGAAAGTTTCAAGCGATTGATTCAGTAGTTTGTGGGCATCGCTTTTATTATTGCTTTCTAAAGCCTGATTAAACTGAGTCACAATGTTTATATAACTATCCCAGTTACTCATCAGTTTTCTAAATGTCTGCTCTTCTTCGCCTGGCCAAACACTTTTACCATACTGTTTTAAACCTGCATCAACCTCTTGTTGTAATTGGCGGCTAGTCACTAGGCGTTGTTTCACTTCGTTTATATCATCGGTGAGCAAGGAAGCAAACTGCGTACGACGCCAATAGGAGAGTTTATCTCCCATTGAATCTACGTGTTGTAGTGCAGGCAGTGTATCGTCGGCAAAATTCACCAACTGACTTTTGACTTCTTGGAGTTCGCTATATAAAAACCAAGCGAAGAGGATGTTGATTAAAGCGATGAGGCTAAATGAGCCTGCAATTTTCTGTCTGATGGATAGATTTTTTAAAAACATGAATGAGTTACCTTTGATTGTTTTTGTCAAAAGTCGCTTGAGCGAACAACATCCATTTACCGACAATGTGATCTACATCCTAATTGGTCGCGGATATTATCATGTTATCTATAAATTGACGATACCTATACTATTAAAGTAGCAGATGTTTGATTGTGCAAAGATAAAACGATTGATTAATTTTAATGATGTGAGGGTGGTTGATTATTGGTTTAACACCTAAGAGTGGTGAGAGGATTTGCAAGCGACCCCTCATTCTGAGTATTTGCCTTAGTGGTAATCGTTGTTCATTGATCTAACACCAAACTTTTTGCTGAGTAACTGTAACATAATGGCAACGTTGTTCGAGATTCAAGTACACCTCTAATTATCGTTTCTATGAGTACTCAGGAAGAGTTTATATGGTGCGTCCTTACTTAAAATTTATCATCCCTATTTTAGTTCCATTACTTATTTTATTGTTGCCTATGACCGCTTTCCCTTTTGAAGGGATGACCGTAATACAGCAGCGAGTGATTGCCATCTTTTTGCTCGCCGCTCTTTGTTGGGTATTTGAACCGATCCCAATCTATGCCACATCGGTAGTCGTGATCGTGCTAGAGCTCCTAATGGTATCGGATAAAGGTATCTGGTTTATGAGGCTTGCTGAGGGAGAAGCTCATTTTGGTGGCTTGCTAAAACATACTGATATCATGGCGACGTTTGCCAGCCCAATTATTATGTTGTTTTTGGGTGGCTTTTTCTTAGCCATGGCCGCCACTAAGTATCGCTTGGATGTCAACCTTGCACGAGTGCTGCTCAAACCATTTGGCCAGAACCCCAAGTATGTCATGTTAGGCTTGATGTTAATTACTGGCATCTTCTCGATGTTTATGTCCAATACCGCAACAACAGCGATGATGCTTTCCATCTTAACGCCAGTCATCGCAGTGTTTGGCCCAAAAGATCCAGGGCGAATTGCTTTTGCTTTGTGTATTCCGGTCGCCGCTAATATTGGCGGTATAGGTACGCCAATAGGTACTCCTCCCAATGCGATCGCATTGAAATATCTGGTCGGTGAAAATTTAATTACCTTTGGTGAATGGATGGCCTTTGGGGTGCCGTTTGTGATCATAATGATGGCACTCGCATGGGTATTGATTAGCGCCATGTTTAAAGCAGAGCAACAAAAAATTGAATTGACCATTAAAGGTAAATTTTTAAAAACACCAAAAGCCATTATTGTGTATGTCACCTTTGCTCTGACCATTCTTCTTTGGTTGATGGGCTCAACCCATGGTATGAACTCTTATACTGTTGCACTGATACCTGTGGCTGTCTTTTCTCTTACTGGCATCATCAACAAAGAAGATCTAAAGAAAATTTCTTGGGATGTGCTGTGGTTAGTGTCTGGTGGTATTGCGCTAGGACTTGCATTAGACAAAACGGGGTTAGCGCAACTAGTGGTGAACAGCATTCCTTTTGCACAGTATTCACCTTACGTTGTTTTATTTGGTGCGGCATTTTTGTGCCTCATTATGGCCAATTTTATGTCACATACCGCCACCGCGAACTTATTAATGCCGATTATGGCCGCGCTTGGCGCTTCAATGACTTCGCTTACTCCATTAGGTGGAGAAATTACGTTGATTCTCGTGGTTACCTTTGCTGCATCACTTGGTATGTCATTACCTATCAGTACACCACCTAATGCGTTGGCGCATGCTACCGGGCACGTTCAAAGTAACCAAATGGCTAAAGTAGGGGTTGTCCTCGGTGTGATTGGGGTGCTGCTCAGTTTTGTTATGGTTTGGTTACTTCATGCGGTTGGTCATATCGGTTAGGTAGCATTATGTCGGATAAAAGACTTGTTGCACTCATTGATCGTTATTTTCGCCATCCTGAACGGATGGTGAAACTGCCTTCGGGAAGCATTGTCATTGAGCAAGAAGGTTATAATGATCGACTCTATTTCGTATGGTCGGGAGAATTGAGTGGCTATTACAATGAAAAAGGCGATAAACCGATAAAAGTTTTTTCAGCCGGTGCAGGTGCTTTTATTGGCGTGCACAGTTTTTTTTCTGGTGAATGGATAGCTTCTTCAACAGTGGTGGCTGAATCTACGGTAGAGCTTGCCTGGATCGACCGAACTACGGCTGTTTTAGAAGAAGATCAATATGGACCTTTAACCGCCCAGTTTACCCCCGTTATTGTGAATGAATTATCCCGCCGTCAACGACGTGCAACTCAAGAATCAGTGGCAAAAGAAAAAGCATTAGAAAGGTTATATTCGGCTGAGCAAATGACGACCTTGGGCCAGTTAGCGGCGGGCATTGCCCATGAATTGAACAATGCCATCGGGGTAGTGAGTAGCAAATCTGAGCGATTAGAAGTACTGTTTATGGAGCTGCTCGAAGAGGTTCATCCTGAAGCGAGCCTCTTTTTCGATTTTGGCTTGATGTATGGTCAGAAAGTATCGTCAAACGAAGCTAGAAGGCGAGGTGCTCTTTTCGAAAAGCAATACGCCCTGCCTAAAAATGTGGCAAGAGATTTAGCAAAAGCGGTTCCAGAAGACTACTTATCTTCGCACTGGCTGAAAAATCCACATTTAGCTATCCGTTATTGGCAAATGGGCCGTGACTTGCATGATTTACGTCTGGCCTCTAAACATACTGTTGGCATTGTTAAATCAGTAAAACAACTGGGCCGAACTGAAATTACTCAAGATGAAGAGTTCGATATTAACGATACGATCAATCGAGCATTGGCACTATTACAGAGTGATTTACGACGTGTCAGTGTCCGTATTAGGCCAGCTGCATTACCCTTATTTAAAGGATCTCAGACAGAGCTGGTACAAATTTGGGTAAACATCATCAAAAATGCCTGTGATGCGATGGCTAACATAGCAGAGCCAATGATAGAGATACAAACCAAATTAAGTAAACAACGTATATTGGTAACCATTGCTAATAACGGTCCTGAAATTAACGAAACCACTAGACGGAAAATATTCCAACCAAGCTTCACCACCAAAAAAGGAGGGTTGTCGTTTGGTTTGGGACTAGGGTTATCAATAGTGAAACGCATTGTTTCTGGGTATGGTGGAAATGTCGTACTCAAAAGTGACAATGAAAGAACAATATTTAGAATTAAATTACCCACGGAGAGCGATTATGGAGAAGCTTAATATCATTTGTGTCGATGATCAAAGGGAAGTATTAAGTGCGATACTGCAAGATCTTCAACCACTCACTTCTTGGTTGAATATTGAAGATTGTGAATCGGCTTATGAAGTATTGGATCTAATGGATGAGTTTGACGAACAAGGTGAGTATATTGCGCTGCTGATGTCAGATCATGTGATGCCAGGAAAGACAGGAGTCGAATTATTAACCGAGGTCGCAGCAGATTCCAGATTTAAGAAAACAAAGAAAATTCTGTTAACAGGGCAAGCAACACACACAGATACGATCAATGCGATTAACACTGCAGGTGTAAATAGGTATTTTGAGAAACCATGGAATGCGAAAGAGCTGGTAGATTGTGTTCGCACTTTAGTGACAGAATTCATCTTTGAAGTAGGTTTAGATTATAAAGACTATCACAACGAATTAGATCAGAAAATAGTGCTAGCAAAACTGAGATAAGTGAATAATGCCCAAATAACTTTAACGGCGGCTATTAAAGTGTTTGGGTATTAATCGATGATATTAAAATGGCCAATAAGCTTGTCATCAGCATTCAATATTTGTCCTTGAGAAGATTCTTCATCATAAATAAAATTGAGATGAAGAGTGTCTAAATTGCAATTTATCTGACTTAATATATGACGTGTCAATATGTCACTATTAAGTTGATGAATAGTCGCATTCCAAGAGCAATGTTTAATATTAAAATGAATATTCATAGTGAGCGTAATTTTTGTGTTGCTTTAGATTTAGCAAACCAAAAACGCTTTCTACCAGTTGTACGAGACATAGTAGATCTCCTTTGTAAAAATGAAAATATTACATAGATAGAAATAGGATTGTCAAAACGGTTTATGCAAAAATGGCTGAATGTTCGAACGGGATAAGCAGAGGGAACGGAGCAGAAGTTTGAGCGATAACGTTGATAACTATAATTTATAATCTAGGTAAAAATAAGAGCGCTGGCGTGGTGCCAACGCTCACACATTCATGCGAAATTATTCAGCACGTACGTTAGCAGCTTGAGGACCTTTAGCACCTTGTTCTACAACAAAAGATACTTTTTGGCCTTCTGCTAAAGTTTTGAAACCTTCAGAAGCGATAGCGCGGAAGTGTACGAATACATCTGGACCGCCGTTGCTTTGAGAAATGAAACCAAAACCTTTAGTTTCGTTGAACCATTTTACAGTGCCAGTAGTAGTGTTAGACATGTTATGTCCCTTATAAAAATAAAAAATTTTAAAATACAGGTGTTGCTTTGAGACGAATTATTTAAATG